>JAAZZE010000064.1 GCA_014239255.1 Gammaproteobacteria bacterium | reverse complement strand
TGCATGCGTGCTAACTGCTGAGTCGCCGGCTATCTGTGAAACGCCCAGTGACGGCTGCGGCTGCCGCCATTGCAGGACTGACCAGATGGGTACGGCTTCCCATGCCCTGACGTCCTTGGAAATTTCGGTTGCTAGTCGATGCACAGCGCTGACCTGGTGAAAGCACGTCACCGTTGATGGCCACACACATAGAGCAACCCGGTTCTCGCCACTGGGCACCTGCGTCAATAAATATACGATCAAGTCCTTCTCGTTCAGCTTCGCTCTTGACTAAGCCGGAACCCGGTACGACAAGTGTAGGCACAACCACACATCTGCCTTTAAATACTTCTGCAGCTTGCCTTAGATCTTCAATCCGGCTGTTTGTACACGAACCAATGAATACTCTGTCGATATCGATCTTGTTGACCGGTGTGCCCGGTAAAAGATCCATATAAGTGAGTGCAGATTCCATGTTGGCCCGGGTTGCAAGGTCGGCCTGTGAGGCTGGATCTGGGATCACATCACTGATACCCACACAGAATTGCGGACTGTTACCCCAGGTTACTGTCGGCTCTATTGCAGCAGCGTCTATGTTGATCTCTTTATCGAACACTGCTGTATCGTCGGAAGGTAGCAGTCGCCAGTAAGCCATGGCTTCTTCCCATTTTTCGTCAGTGGGTGCGTAGGGTCGACCGTAAACGTACTCCAGGGTCTTGTCATCGGGCGCAATAATGCCAAACCGGGCACCAGCCTCGATGGTCATGTTACTGATTGTCATTCGACCCTCTATAGACAGCTGTCGAATTGCTGAACCGGCGTATTCGATCGCATAACCAGTGCCGCCAGCGGCGCCAATGTGCCTGATGATGGTCAAAATAATATCTTTTGCGCTGAGTCCAAGACCAAGAGTTCCGTCTACCGTGATGCGCATACTTCGAGGCTTTCGCTGCCACAAAGTTTGGGTCGCTAGTACATGCTTGACCTCAGTTGAGCCAATACCAAATGAGAGGCAACCCAGCGCACCGTGGGTAGATGTGTGAGAGTCGCCGCAGACCAGTGTTAGGCCCGGCAGGGTGATGCCCTGTTCGGGCCCGACAACATGGACAATTCCATGGCGCGGGTCGGTCATATCGAAATGTGTAAAGCCAATCCGTTCGGCCGCCTCCTGCAGGCCGGCAACCGTATCGCGCATTTCGCCCTGGGCAATGTCGGTCAGTTTCTTGGCAGTGGTGGGAACACTGTGGTCCGGTGTCGCAAACAGTTGATCCGGATAACGGATAGCGCGCCCGACAGCTTGTAGTTCTTCGAACGAGCGGTAATGAAGATCATGGATAAGCTGCCGATCAATGAACAGCAATGCGTCACCCGATTCACGTGTTACGATTACGTGGCGGTCAAATATTTTTTCAAACAGCGTTTTACTGTGAGACCTTGGGGCGTTCACCACTTTCCTGATAGGCTCCCACATTGGGCAAGACTTGTTCTGAGTATAGCAAGACGCTGTTCAGGCGTGCCTCGCTGGGTTGAAAGGGCCAACGCGTAAATGTAACGCTTGCTTTCGTAGGTTATTGCCGATCACGTCGTATCAAATGCCATCGACTTCTAGGAGCTTATTCCTGCGTCAACTGGCAGTGCTGTTCCTAACGCTTCTCCTCAGTTTCAAAGCCCATGCCCTGAACAGCATCGAGGATTACATCAAGGAATACCCGAACCCTGGATCCTGCCGACCGTCTTCGACATCGAAACCCAGTAACAGTACCGCTACCCCAGGACCAAGGTAAACTAACCAACTCACACGCAACCTGGACAAGCCATAAATCTACCCCTGGCTGATATTCCTGGCCTCACCGACATGCGAACAACCCCATGATTACCTCTGATAACCGACGCACGGTCTCCTGGGCTCTTTATGACTGGGCCAACTCCGCCTTTGCAACCACCGTGATGGCAGGATTCTTCCCGATTTTCTTCAAGCAGTACTGGAGTCAGGATGTGGCTCTCACCCACAGTACTTTTTACCTGGGGGTGGGCAACTCTGTTGCCAGTCTGATCATTGTGATCCTGGCGCCGATTCTCGGTGCCATGGCCGATACCGGTGGATTACGTAAACGCATGCTGGCCACCTTTGCCTGCCTTGGCGTTCTGGCAACTGGCTCCTTGTACCTGGTCCAGGTTGGGATGTGGCCATTTGCCATTTTGCTTTACGCAATCGCGGTTGTGGGTTTCTCCGGTGCCAACACTTTCTATGATTCACTACTGATCATCGTCGCTCCGAAAAAAGCCCGCCACCGTATTTCTGCATTCGGATTTGCCCTGGGATACCTCGGAGGTGGTCTGCTCTTTCTGATCAACGTACTGATGACCCTTAAACCGCAACTGTTCGGCCTGGCCGATGCGGCCCAAGGTGTGCGCTGGTCGTTTATTACCGTCGCAGTATGGTGGACAGTATTTTCCATACCATTATTTTTGTATGTCGATGAGCCGCTGCCAGATAGCGGACGACGCGGTGTGGATATCAAGGGGACTTTTGCAGCATTGCGGGACACTGCGACAAACCTGGGCCAGCATCGTGGTGCCTGGATGTTTTTGCTGGCTTATTGGCTATATATCGATGGGGTCGACACCATCGTGCGCATGTCGGTTGATTTTGGTCTCACCATTGGGCTGTCGTCCGATAACCTGATCACGGCATTACTGCTGGTGCAGTTCATTGGCTTTCCGGCAGCGCTAGTGTTTGGCCGCTTGGGCGAGCGTTACGGCGCTCAGCGGGGTATCTGGATCTGTATCTGGGTATATATAGGAGTGACTGTTTTCGCTTACTTTATGGAAACGGCGCTGCAGATGTATATCCTGGCTGCGGTCATTGGTCTCGTGCAAGGTGGTATCCAGGCGCTTAGTCGCTCCATGTTCAGCCACCTGATTCCCGAAGAAAAGAATGCGGAGTTCTTCGGTTTTTATAATGTGGTGGGTAAAGCAGCAGCGGTTTTCGGCCCGGTGATGATGGGTACGATCACCTACCTCAGCGGCAACCCACGTCTGGGCATCCTTTCAGTAGCACTGTTGTTTTTTGCCGGAATGTTTTTCTTTCGCCTGGTTCGCGACCCAGTCGACACTCAATCTAACTGATGCCATTGACCTCGCGAGCGTAATACTGATTTAAGTACAGCTGGGCGATCGGTCATCAGACCCTCCACACCCAGATCCAGTAACCGGTTCATTTCCTCGCGCTCGTTCACCGTCCAGACATGAGTATGCAGGCCGCGCGCTTTCATAGCGCGAATGAATCGGCCATCAACTACCTTGATTCCGTTCCACCACACCGGCACCTGGGCGCACGCTGCCTGCAAAGTTCCGGTCGGCACACCAATACTGGCCAGACGCGCCCGGGTCGTCTCAAAAGTGGCCATCGAGGTGCAAATCCCTGGCAGTGCCGCGCGGATGTGACGCAGACGCTTGTCGGAAAAAGATCCGATACAGACACGCTCCTGGGCACGGGTTTTGCGGATTACCTCGATCAGTGGCTCGACGGCTTGGTCGGACTTGGGATCGATGTTGAAACGGGTCAGGGGAAACTCAGCCAGCAGCTCTTCCAGCAGCGGAATGGGTTCTCGGCCGTGAACCCGAGCCCGGGCAATCACCGAATAATCCAGCGCGGCGATGCGCCCACGGTCTGAAGTCACCCGGTCGAGTCGATCATCATGAAAGGCCAGTAGTACGCCGTCGGAGGTGCAGTGCACATCGGTCTCCAGATACTGAAAGCCCTGAGCGACGGCGCTCTCGAAAGCGGCCGCCGTGTTCTCCGGCGCGGCCTCGCTGTCACCACGATGGGCGAAGGCCAGGACACCGGTGTGTTCAAGAAAAGCGTGACTGGGCATTGGCCGAGCCTATCTGGGCAGATTTGCCTGGGCACTTGTGCGTGATTAAAGCCATGTTTTCGAGATAGATGCCGATTTCAGCCATAACCCAGAAAATCTGCCCCGACTGCCAAAAGTAACCGAGAAGCACATAATGGGCTTGGCTGCTGACGTGCTGATCATAGCCTCCTCTGCTGCTGTCACTGATATTACTGGGGATTCGGGTGGTTAAGGATCGGGCATCACCGTAGACCGCAACGGCAGGGAGATACTCCATCACTACACGAGTTCTGCATCATTGGCGCGCCCGTTTAGCCGGGTTTATGAAGCAACTTTGCGGCTACAAAGTCTTTTTGCGGTATGTGCAATAGACGCTGTATCTTGCGCATTAAATGCAGTTCGTGATCATCGAGGCGCCCGTCAGCATAGACCACCCGCCACATCTGTTCGACCAGGGTCAGCCGCTGCTGCTCGGTCCAGTGCTTGTTGATCAGCGAGGTGAACCCGTGCAGGCCGGTGGCCTCTTTTGCCTGGGATTCAGCCAATGCCAACAAGGCCTTTGAATCCACGTCACTCAACGAGAACTGGCTAGACACCAGAGCGTGTATCGTCGACCTCTCTGTATCGCCCAGATCGTAGTCCGCCATCGCTGTCTCAAACAGTAATGCTGCTGCGGCGAGACGCAAAGATTCCTCCACGGCCAAAGGATCATCGCGCGATTGAAGCCGCTTGCGAAAAAACTCCCCAATTGCGTCAATCATATGATCTGTAACCCCACCTTGGAACCGCGCATTTTAATCCTACTAAGGGAAAACGCGTAAAACAGCTAAATGAAGCACGAACATGCCAAGAGGGGGCCCGCAGTGCGGCCTGTGAATCGGCAAAAAATGGCGGAACCCTGACGGGTGCCGCCCCTAACTCCACGGATAATGGAGGAGATATGCAGGCACATTAACTCATACCACCCTATTAACCGCATTGATCCAGATCAACATTTTCAATTTCTGAAAAGCGCCCATAGCGGCCCAGGTAACCGCAGCACTCTAGGGAGCCTTCAGCATACAAGTTTCGTCCTGACGATCACGCTGACTGTCGTAGCGCATTTCACAAATGATCACCTGGCCAGATTTTTCCAACCGGTAGTCGGTGACAGAAACAATACGCCACAATTCAGCATAGGGCGCAATCCCGGGACGACGTTCGTTTCTTTCAGTGATTGCAGTGACCTGCCAACCCTGACGGGTCAGATCATAAACACCCACTTCGAGCGGCTGTGCCCAACTGATGCTAGTGAGTACGCCAACCAGAAAAAAAGTGACTACTGTAGGAACTCTTCTGCTAACCGGGGACACGACCCGCTGCAGGCAATTGGTGATCACGCCCTAGCGAGTGCCATAAATCCGGTCACCCGCATCACCCAGACCAGGCAGGATGTAGCCATGATCATTTAGTTGGCGGTCCAACGCCGCTGTATAAACCGGAACATCCGGGTGAGCCTCGGCAAATGCAGCAACCCCCTCGGGAGCGGCCAGCAGGCAAACAAACTTGATCTGCTTGGGTTTATCCTTTTTCAAACGAGTGATGGCAGCACTCACTGAATTCGCGGTTGCCAACATCGGATCCACAACAATCACCTGGCGTTCGTGAATATCATGAGGCACCTTGTAGTAATACTCGATGGCTTCCAGGGTATCCGGATCACGATACAAGCCGATATGCCCCACTCGGGCCGACGGTATCAGATCAAGCATACCGTCCAACAGGCCATTGCCTGCGCGCAGTACCGAGACAAAACACAGTTTCTTGCCGGCCAGCATAGGCGCCTGCATTGTCTCCAGTGGCGTTTCAACCTCTCTTAGTTCTGTCGGCAGATCGCGCGTCACCTCGTACGCCAGCAACAGTGCGATCTCGCGCAGCAGCTGGCGAAAGTTTGCGGTGGGCCGGGTTTTATCCCGCATTAAGGTGAGCTTGTGCTGCACCAGCGGGTGGTCAACTAAGGTGAAAGATTTCTGCATGATGCTGCTCCCATCACAACGGATATGAGTGTTTTGGGGATTGAAAATTGTCCAACACCGAAGTACCGATGAATATTTCGACGGGATACCCCACCATTGCATTCTATGTCACGATACCGACAATTGACACCGGCAGTAAACAGCCACCAGGCAACGCTGCAGGACTACTGCCTGGACGGATAAAACGGTTGAAACTCAAAGAACAGATCAAACACCATCAGGTGATGCGCGTACAGAAAAAACGAACCCGGGACATTGCCACAAAGCGTCGAGTGGTTCTCACGGGCAGTGAATGTACCGGCAAGACTCAGATTGCCCAAGCTCTGGCCGCTCATTTTGACTGTCCATTCTCGGCAGAAGCCGCACGTCTTTATCTTGACCGGCAATCAATGGCACTGACAGCCCAAGATATCGAGCCTATCGCCTGTGAGCAGATCGCCCAGGAAGATTCTGCTGTGGGCCGTGCTTCCGATCTCACAATCCATGACACCGATCTTCTGTCCACCGTGATCTACGCGCGCCATTACTACCAGCACTGTCCCGATTGGATCGTAGATACCGCGCATTCGCGGGCACGGGGACTGTATCTGCTATGTGATATCGACCTGCCCTGGGTAAGCGATGGACTTTTGCGCGATCGGGGGATGGGTGAGCAACGAGCGCAGTTGCATTCACTTTTCGTCGCCATGTTGAACCAAACTTGCCAGCACTGGATGTATATACGCGGCATCGGCCCTGCACGCCAGCAATACGCGATTGCCGCCGTTGCAAACTATCTTGCCAAGGGCGGCACCACTCCCAGCCACGATATTGACAGACCGTAAGTGGACAACTAGATTCTAGATGTTATCCGACGGGGTGTCCGACAGAGGTCGGGCTGAGACTGACCCGTTGAACCTGAACCGGATCATACCGGCGGAGGAATTCGGATAATGGCGTCAAAGCCCCTCCGCCCTTCAGTTCCGAAGGAGCCTTACGTGACAACCCTGAAGTTTCTTTGTGGCTTCGCGGGCTGTTTGCTGGCAATTGCCTGCCCTGCAACACAAGCGGCAAAGACTCAGCTGACGGTCTACACCTATGCCTCATTTGTATCCGAGTGGGGCCCTGGCCCACTCATTGAAGAGCATTTCGAGGCACAATGCGATTGTGATCTAAAGTTTGTCGGCCTGGAGGATGGTGCCGCGTTACTCAGTCGGCTGAAACTCGAGGGTGATCGCTCACCGGCAGATGTCATTCTTGGGTTGGATACCAGCCTGACCGCTGAAGCCCAGCAAACAAGGCTGCTGCAAGCACACGGGTTAGACCTGGAGTCGGTCGACTTTGCCCTACCCTGGTCCGACCTGGTCTTTGTGCCCTATGACTTCGGCTACTTTGGCTTCGTCTACGACAGTGAGGCACTTCCCGTTCCGCCGGCCAGTCTTACGGAACTGGTCAATAGCAGTAATGGGCCCCGCATCATCATCCAGGATCCCCGCACCAGCACTCCGGGACTGGGGCTTGTGCTGTGGATGCGCAAAATATTCGATGCGGCTGACGAGGATGCCTGGGCCACGCTGGCGCCTCGAATTGTCACTGTGACTAAAGGCTGGTCGGAAGCGTATGGACTCTTTCTTAAAGGCGAGGCACCCATGGTGCTGAGTTACACCACCTCCCCTGCCTACCACCGCCATGTAGAACAGACAGATCGCTACCGCGTAGCCATGTTCAAAGAAGGGCATTACCGACAGGTTGAAGTCGCTGCCCGACTGGGCACTTCGCCCGAGCCACAACTGGCACAGGACTTTCTGAGTTTTCTGCTTTCGGACACAGTACAAAACATCCTTCCCACCTCTAACTGGATGCTGCCAGCAGTGCATACAGGGCAACCTCTGCCCGATGCCTTCCGCGGTGATGAAGTGCCGCAGCAAATGCTCTGGTTCGATCCGGTGCATGTGCAAGATAAGCGCAAACAATGGATAAATCGCTGGCTGTCCGCATTGTCACGTTGAGCCGTATGCGAGCGTATCGGATCATCGCGCTCTGGCCCGGGACCCTGGCCGTGGCCTTTCTGGGTACTGTGATCGGGGGCTCTCTTGTCGGGATAATCGCCCGGTTCGGCACCGGCGATGTTACGGAAATCGTGACCGATGCCTACTTGCACTCGGTAATCGGTTTCACGCTGTGGCAGGCCACACTTTCAACCCTGATCAGCGTCGGGCTGGCACTACCGATCGCTCGTGCCTACGCCCGACAGTCCCACTTTGTTGGGCGGCATGCACTGATCACATTGATGGGCCTGCCGATGGTCATGCCGGTGATTGTTGCGGTTCTGGGTATTGTCGCGGTCTACGGTCACAACGGTGTGATTACTCAGTTGATGCGTACAGCAGGGCTCACATGGTCTTTTGGGATCTATGGACTTGGTGGGATACTGTTGGCTCATGTTTTTTTCAACCTACCGTTGGCGGTGCGATTGTTGCTACCAGCCTGGGAACGAGTCCCAGGTGAAAGCTGGCGCCTCGCCAGTACTCTGGGCATGTCCAGCTCCCAGTTATTCCGATTTATCGAGTGGCCTGCACTGAGCGCTTTTCTGCCCGGCGCGCTGGTTATTATTTTCCTGCTCTGCTTCACCAGTTTTGCCGTTGTATTGACCCTTGGCGGGGGGCCTGGGGCAACCACAGTTGAAGTGGCGATTTATCAGGCGCTACGTTTTGACTTCGATCCCGGCCGGGCAACACTGCTTGCCCTGACTCAACTGGTGCTATGCGCAACTATTGCGCTGACCATGTCTCGATGGCTGCGCACGCAACCACTAACCCAGGGACTGCAAGAAGGTGTACGAAACCGGCCCGACCGAAAAGCCCCACTGAGTCGAACTGTAGATGTCTTGCTGATCACGGTGAGTGTGCTCTTTATCGGCTTACCTATCGCGACGGTTGTTGTTGCGGGTCTTCAGGGACCGCTGTTACGGGTTATCCTGGATTCTGCGCTTTGGAGCGCAACTGCCCGCAGCCTGGGGATTGCGCTGATAGCGACACTAATCGCCAGCGTACTGGCATTGGGTCTGGCGATGACTGCTCGGCAGCTGGTGTTGGTACAGCGGCGACCTGGGGCCACGGACCTAGTGTTGTTGGCCGGCTCGGTAAGTCTCGCGGTTCCACCCATGGTGATTGGCACCGGGCTTTTTCTTTGGGCGCTGATGACCGGCACAACAGAGGTGGTCACCCTTTTGCTCATAGCGTTAATTAACGCACTGATGGTACTACCCTACGCATTGCGCAGCATCGCTCCAGTTCTGATCGACTCGGGACGACGCCACCACAAACTGTGTGAACAACTGGGCGTGCAGGGCTGGCAGCGATTTCGCCGCATCGACTGGCCTGCTATACGCAAACCAACAGCGTTTGCTGTGGCGCTGGGCAGCGCGTTGTCATTTGGAGATATGGGCGTGGCAGCACTCTTTGATACCAGCGGTGCAATCACGCTGCCGGTCATGCTCTATCACCGGATGAGCGCCTATCGCTTCGATGAAGCTGCCGTTACCGCGCTGATACTCGTTGTGATGAGTATGATTTTATTCTGGATTCTGGATCGAATTGTAGGGCGATGGCTTTCCTGATACTTGACCGCCTGACTTTCACCATGGGCGACTGGAGTCTTTGCGCATCGCTGCGGGTGGGCCGGGGACAATGTGCTGCACTGATTGGAGCCAGCGGTGCAGGCAAATCAACACTGCTTTCGTTGATCGCTGGCTTCGAGACACCTGACAGCGGCGCGATCCTTGTGAATAACCAGGATATCGGCTCTTTGGCGCCGGCACAACGGCCGGTAACCATGATGTTCCAGGAACATAACCTGTTTGCTCACCTCAGTCTTTACGAGAACATTGCGCTCGGCTGTCATCCCGGTCTAAACCTTACCCCAGCAGACCATAAAACCATTAACCAGGCCCTTGAGGCTACGCAACTGGGCGATATCAGTCGGCGCCGGCCAGCTGGGGTGTCGGGCGGCGAGCGCCAAAGAGCCGCCCTGGCCCGCTGTCTTTGCCAAAAAAGGCCGCTACTCTTGCTCGACGAACCCTTTGCCAATCTGGATCCGCGCTTGCGCCTGCAGATGCACGCCCTGGTTGATGAGTTGCGTCAAACTCATGGGTTAACTGTAATCGTGGTCTCTCACCTGCCACACGAAGCGGCGCGCATTGCCGATCGGATGGTATTTATACATGAAGGCCAGATTACCGAACAGGGATCCGCGAGTAGCACTTTGACTAACCCTCAAAGCCAGGAACTACGCGATTACCTGCAGTTCACGCCAAGCGGGTAGTATGTCGACTGTGATGCGATCGAGATTCAAACTATGCGATTTTTCAATATCCTGTCGGCTGCGGTGCTGGCATTTACAACAGCCACCTCGACTGCGGCGCAGACCTGCCCGGTGAATCTCGATTTCACCAAGCGCTACCTCGCGAGTGACGAATCGGTGCGGTTGTGCGACGCGTATGCAGGCAAGGTTCTGCTGATGGTAAATACCGCCAGTTACTGTGGCTTTACACCGCAGTTCAAGGGTCTGGAAGCATTGTACGAAAAATATAGCGACCGCGGCTTTGTCGTACTGGGCTTCCCTTCTAATGACTTTTTTCAGGATCCCCGCTCGGAGGAGAAGGTTCGCGAATTCTGCGATCTCACCTACAGTGTCAAGTTCCCCATGTTTGAAAAATCCCGGGTGGCTAAACGCAAAGCTGAACCGCTTTTTCAGGCACTGGGTAACGAAGCTGGTCAATTCCCGAAATGGAACTTTCACAAATATCTGCTCGACCGGGATGGCACGATCGTGGGAAGTTTCGGATCTACCGTTACACCTGACAATATTGACCTGGTCAGAAAGATTGAATCGCTACTCTAAGGAAATCACCTGACTCCTGGTCTTGCAAGCCAGCGACCTCTACCACACATGAACCGTGGCACTCACCACCGCAGGGCCGTATTCACCGATCTGGACGGAACGCTACTGGGGTCAGACCATCAACTGTCAGAGCGAAACCGGGAAACGCTCAAACATCTGGGCGATCTGGGTGTGCAGCGCATCGTAGTGACCGGCAGATCACTGTACTCGTGTGACCGTGTGCTGGATGAAGCCTTTCCTATAGATATGCTGGTGACCTCCTCCGGTGCCGGCATCTTTTCCTATCCGCCGGTACAGCCACTGCAACACTTCGGCCTGGGAGTTGTCGAGATTGCTCAGGCGATCACAGTGCTCGAAGATTTGCAATTGGACTTTATGGTGCATGCCCCAGTGCCGGACAACCATCATTTCTGCTGGAGACGATTCAGCCAACACAACGCAGACTTTGATAGGCGCCTTGCCCTGTACGCAGGATGTCACCAACTACTGCAACCCAACGAAACCCCACAAGCGGGAGCAACCCAGTTGCTGGCCGTCGTGTCTGCAGCAGACCCTGCTGGCCTGCACGATGTATTGAGTCAACGCTTACCTGGGCTTAATGTGCTGCGTACGACCTCACCGCTGGATCACTGCTCTACCTGGTACGAGATCTTCCCCACATCGGTATGTAAATCCCATGCTGCCGCATGGATCTGTGAACACTTGAATCTTAACGCCCAAACAGCGCTCGCGGTTGGCAATGATTACAACGATCTCGATCTGCTGCGCTGGGCTGGCGTCTCTTGTGTCGTTGCTAATGCGCCGGCCGAACTTTCCCGGGAGTTTGTAGTGGTGGCACACCATAGCGAAGGAGGCTTCAGCGATGCCGTTTCGCATTGGCTAACAAGCTTTAACTAAGGCTGTACATCCCCGACTACCAGAGCAGGCGACCCGCTACAAAAGCTGCTCCGAGCTTCGTGCCAGAGCCATCGAGGAAGCTTTCAACAGGACTGTGCTCAACCAACCGTCCGTTATGAAGAAACAGTATCTCACTGGCAATGCGTCGAACCTGCCCCATGTCATGAGACACCATGATGATACGAACACCTTCATCATTAATCCGAGTGATGATCTCTTCGACAGTTTTCGTCGCTGCGGGGTCGAGGTGCGCCGTAGGCTCATCCAGAAACAGTACACGAGGCTCCAAAGCCCAGGCTCGTGCCAATGCAAGGCGCTGCTGTTCGCCACCGGAGAGTACCCGGGCATCACGCCGGGCCAGTTCGATCAGTCCGGTTTTTTCGAGCGCTGACATAGCCCTTTCGTGGCGCTCGCCCCGCGGAGTATCCCGCGCCGCCAGGGCATGTTCTACATTCGCCTGTACCGAGCGGCGTAAAAGTGCCGGGCGCTGAAACACCATCGCCTGGGCGCGACGTTGCTGGACCACACTACCTCCGGCCCAGCGGGCCTCACCGCGGGTAGGCCTGAGCAGGCCGTGACAAAGACGCAACAGAAGACTCTTGCCAGCACCGTTTGGCCCAACCACACAGGTACGCCCTTGCCGTTCCAGCGTAAAATTCACATCGGCGAGTAAAGTCTCACCACCGGCATCGAAGCCAAGGGCGCTCACCCGAAGTGGCAGTAATTCGAAGCTGGCATCAGCCGGGGAAACGGCTGTGGCCTCATTTGTTGTGGGTGAATCCATCGCACACTCGGGCGTTAGCAACTTTGTTTCGTTGGATTATGTGCGCGCCGGGCCGTCAGCACAAAGTCTGTGGCATTTTTATCTTTATTACACGAATAAGCGTCAACAAAACCAGGCACAGCAACGATTTCATATTATGGTAATTAGTCTTTGAGATAGTTACAGGTATAGTTCTTGCAAACAAAGTTACTAATGAACACACTCATGCGCAAAGCTTTGATAGTTATCCCACTCGCTGTGGCTATCGCTGCGGGTATCTGGCTCTTCCAGGGAGAACTCCAGGATCCACCCCCTGGCTGGCGACTCGCTCAGGTTGAACGAGGCACCGTCGAACAGGTGGTATCAGCAACCGGGCGAGTCGATCCGGTGATGACAGTCGATATCAGTTCACAGGTCTCCGGCCAGATTGCCGAGGTGCTGGTCAATTTCAATTCAAAAGTGGCAACCGGACAAGTACTGGCCCGCATCGATCCTGCCGCTTTCGAAGTCCGGGTCGAGGTGGCGCGTGCCGATCTCGCTTTTGCCCAGGCTAATGTCGCCATGCAGAAAGCTGTCCTGGATGAACTGCGAGCCGAACGCAACGGCGCGATAGCAGCGCTGAGCGAACTGGAAAAAGACTTGAAACGCCAGCGTATCCTCCTACAACGTAAGGTCGTATCTGAAAGTGTGGTCGGTAGTGCGCTCGCGCAGCGCGACCAGGCGCATGCACGCCTTGAAAGCATTGCAGCGCGCCTTGTGAGGCAACAAGCCCAGGTGCTCTCGGCAAAGGCGCAGGTCGATTCCCGTTCGGGCAGTCTGCGCGAGCGTGAACTGGACCTGGGCTATACCGTGATCCTTTCCCCGGTGGACGGTGTCGTTATCAACCGTGATGTCGATGTTGGGCAAACCGTCGCGGCCAGCCTGCAGGCTCCTGTACTGTTTACGCTGGCCAAGGATCTGCGCGATGTACAAATTGAAGTCAGCGTTGATGAGGCAGATATCGGGCGAGTAATTGATAACCAGCAAGTTCGATTCACGGTAGATGCTTACCCTGACCGGCGATTCAGCGGCCACGTTTCCCAGATACGCAAATCGCCCCAGATCGACTCAGGCGTGGTGACCTACCGGGTGATGGTGGCCACACGGAACGACGACGAGGCACTATTGCCCGGTATGACTGCAACGGTGGAGATCATCGTCGGCCGGCGTGAGAATGTACTGCGGGTACCTAATTCGGCACTTCGTTTTAAACCCAAAAGCCCGTCCAAAGCCTCGGGATCGCCGGCCAAGAATGGCCATCAACGGGCTGTGGCACGAATCGAAAAACTTGCCACAGCGCTGGAACTCAGCGATGAACAACGATCCGCGGTTGCAGCTGTGTTCCGTGATATGGGTGAGGCAATACGCGAACTGCGCGAATCAGGCATGGAAGAGCAAGCCAGAAAACATGCCAAAACCCAATTACGCCATCAGGCTTTCAATCGTATTGAAACAATGCTCAGCGAGGATCAGAGAATACGCTACCGTGAAATGCGTGCCGAATTGGCTGGCGCCCACCAGCACCGCGGCACGTTATGGCGGCCAAAAGGTCCTACCTCTGTAAGCGTTGAGATTGGCCTGTCCGATGACACCTACTCTGAGATCACGAGCCATGAACTTTCAGCAGGTGATGCTGTGATTACTGGGCTCGAGCGTGCAGCACATTGACCTGCCATAACAGCTCATGAGCGCACCGATCATCCGGACTCGACAGCTGTGCCGCGAATACCTGGTGGGTGCACAAACCGTGAAGGCGCTGATCAACTTTTCTGTCGATATTCAGCACGGCGAATTTGTTGCGATCATGGGGCCTTCGGGATCGGGCAAATCCACCTGCATGCACCTGCTGGGATGTCTGGATACGCCTAGTGCAGGCGAGTACCATTTGGACGGACAGAATATCTCCAGATTGAACGCCGATGCACTTGCCGGGATACGGCGGCGCAAAATCGGGTTCGTTTTCCAATCATTTAATCTGCTTGGCGGCGCCAACGCAATCGCTAACGTGGAACTGCCGCTGGTTTA
>JAAZZE010000063.1 GCA_014239255.1 Gammaproteobacteria bacterium | reverse complement strand
CCCCGGAATGCAGGCGCGCGCGTGCTGCGCCGGGTTGGGGGAGCCCCAGACTAAGTCCCTGATTTTGCAGGCGAGGCGCGGTATCTTCCGCTCCTTCGGAGAGGTGGCCGAGTGGCTGAAGGCGCTCCCCTGCTAAGGGAGTATACGGTTTATCGCGTATCGAGGGTTCGAATCCCTCTCTCTCCGCCAATTCTTTCAGTTTTCTTGTTATTGATTCTGCATCAGAAAGTATCCGACCCCTTTTTTGATGATCCCTGGTTCTGCTGTGCTTAGGGGGAAAACTTGTTCACTGGTGACGCGCCTGTGCTATGAACGATAGTCATAGTTCTCATCGAACCGATTCATGAGATAGGTCCCATAGTGAATCGATTGTTTATTTTCAATTGACTTGTTTAGTGAGCCCAAGGGCTGCATCGTCGTATCAAAACTCGGATCAAAAAAGAAAGCTACTGAGTATCTCTCACTGTTGCTAAGCACCACCCGGTGTGGGGTTGAAGGCCACCGTCCACCAGATGCCAGTGACAACATGTCGGCAACATTTAGCACGAATGTGCCCGGAATGGGCTTCACCGCCAGCCAGCCTTTATCAGGACTGCAAACCTCCAGGCCACCATTCATATCCTGAGCGACCAGAGTAAGAAAGCCATGATCGGTGTGGGGAGCTGATCCGTAAGTTCCGGCGGGCGTGTTGTTTTCGTAGATGGGGTATCGGAGCAGTCTTAGAAAAACGGTTGGATCAAGAAAGAATTCATTAAAAGTTTCAAAACTAAACCCCAGCGCAACCGCCAGTCTTTGCACCAGTTGCCGGGCCAGACATTCCATCGAACCGTAATAAGATTCGAGATCAATTCTAAATTTTGACGGCAAAGAATCAGGCCACTGATTTGGACCAAAGATAGCAGTCCCCCAGCGAGGGTGATCGGGATCTACTTGCTGCATCGCAATGAATGATTCAGAGCTGTTCGGCCGCGTAGGCGTTTCGACTGACGAACTTAGCGTTGTGTTAGTGCCCAGGCCGATATACCCACGGTGAGTTGGGTTGATACTGATTGCTGTTTTATCCACCTCAGGAAGAGCGTGAAATTGACGGTTCGCGGCGAATATATTTTGTATATGTCTCTCAGGTACGCCATGTCCAGTGAGGTAGCAAAAGCCATCGCTTCGGAGTGCGCTGTCGAGTTTTTGAGCGACATAAGGATCATCAACAGGAGAAGTTCCTGAGCCCAGATCAATCACTGGAATATTTATATTCAAACCGGATGCCGGATCAGGTTGGAAAACCCCGAAGGTGAACTGTTTAGGAGCGCTTTAACTAAAGCTGGCAGCGTACACTGGACCAGGCTATCTCGCCACCTGGGCGCTGGCCTGAGGTGAAAACACGGGTCCTTTGAATTGCACTTCGACAAAGTACTGAGCTGTGTGCTGTTGAAAGTTGTTACGATACTACTCATACGTCACATTCTCGAAAAAAAGACTATGGTATGCCAAGGGGCGTTATTCAGTTGACGACTTATGTCGGACCAAGTCCAGAATGATTCACAATGCCAGTTTTACACCTTCTTTGATCCCAATGTTGAAAGATTATCGATTTAGTGTGTGAGACTCTCGAGCGTACTTGTCAGTCAATGAGGCCGCCTGGTCGTGGTAGCCAGGCTTACAAAAGGCTCATGAGTAAATCTGCGAGTTCCTCTGGATCTGTAATCATCATGTCGTGCCCCCAGGGTCGCTGATAGGTATCCCAGGTCGGATCCAAAGACAGTTCGTTGAAAAAACGGTCAAAAAAAGGCGCCTCATATGTTGTCGCTCGAATATAGATCTTCTTCGATATCGTTTGCCAACTTCCGTTTAGCCGAATCGGTTGGCTAACACTCATTGCGGGCTGGGGTCTGAGCTGACGGTCGACCCATTCGCCGAGGGCGCCGTAGACATTGAATACACGTGCGGGTACCGGCTCGATCACGCCAGTGTCGTTAGGCGAGGGAAATGCAGTATCCGATGGGTAGCGTATATCCAGTGCTGATTTGCCATTTTCTGGAACCATGGCGTCTAGGTAGATTATGGCCTGTATCCGATCAGGCATTCTGTCAGCAGCACCTGTTATTGGCATGCCTCCATAGGAGTGTCCTACCAGGGTCACCCCGTGTAGATCATTGGATTCAATCACGGTGCAGACATTTCCGATATGTGTCTCCAGACTGATATTCTTAGGGTTAAAGTGGGAGTGATCAGACAGGCCCGCAAGGGTCGGCGCATAAACCCGATGGCCGGTGTCGCGAAGGCAATCTACAAGCGAACTCCAACACCAGCCTCCATGGAAGGCGCCATGAACAAGTAGAAAAGTTTCCATGAGGTTTAATCCAAAAGACTCTGGCAAAGCGAAGAGAGGCGACTCCTCGATGGCCCGCATAATCAAACTTGAAACATCTAAAAGTATCAGTTTACATGTTTGAGGGGTTCTTTAATAATTCATGGAAAACATCCTTTTGCTGGATATATCTATGACCCTAAAAGTGTTAGCGCTCGGTGGGGATGGCATCGGACCCGAAGTTGTCGGTGCCGCTTTGCAGGTATTGGAAGTAGCGTCGAAATCCATTGGATTACCGCTCGATATCAGTGAAGACGCCTTGGGTTGGACGGCCTGGGAACGTTACGGGACAGTGATCCGACCTGAGACCTTGAGCAAAGCACACGCTTGTGATGCGCTACTGGTTGGCGCGGTCGGTGATCCCAAATGGGATCACATTGTTATCGAAGGTGGACCTGAAGATCAGGATGGCCTGATGAAGCTTCGTCATGAGCTGCAGGTTTTTGCCTGCTTGAGATGGGCGCGCGCCCATGCCGCCTTGCTTGAACATACTTCGTTTAAACCGGAAGTCATCATTAACACAGATCTTATTGTCATACGCGAACTCTGCGGTGGCGCAATGTTTTCGCCAACTCGGGGGATCGATGAGAGCGGCCAAAGTCGTCGCGCCTATGATCTGAACGAATACACTGAGGCAGAGATCGAGCGTTTCGCACGGGTTGGCTTCGAGGTCGCGCGCCGACGTCGCAAAAGGGTATTGTCGGTCGACAAGTCTAATGTGTTCATAGCCGGCAAGTTGTGGCGTGAGGTGGTCGATCGTATTGGCAAGCGCGAGTTCCCCGACGTTGAGTTGACGCATTTTTTTGCAGACAACGCGGCTTACCAATTGTCTTGTCGGCCAGCCGATTTTGATGTGATTCTCGCCGACAACCTGTTTGGCGATATTCTTTCTGACCAGTCTGCCGCCGTGTCGGGCTCGCTTGGTATGTTGCCATCGGCGTGTTTTTCGCATCTACAAGAAGGCGGGCGCTCGGAAAGACCTGCCATTTATGAGCCTGTTCATGGTAGTGCACCGGACATCGTTGGCCAAGGCATTGCCAATCCATGTGGAACAATCCTGTCGGTCGCAATGCTGTTTGAGTACAGCGCGGGCGAAATCGACTGCGCTAGAAAAATCGAAGGGGCAGTCGACGCTGCCCTAAATTCAGGGTTTGCCACCCCCGATATCGGTGGTGACCACACGACCCAGCAGATCACCGATGAAGTCATCCGGCAGTTCAGCCGCCTATAAGTTAAGTATTGAAGACTCAACTATGGAATTCGATTACATAGTGGCAGGTGGGGGCTCCGCTGGGTGTGCCCTGGCAGCCAGGTTAGCGGAAGATCCGTCACTCAAGGTGTGTCTTGCAGAGGCGGGTGGCAAAGGTCGGAACCTCTTCATTCGAATGCCTGCTGGCAACGGGTTCGTTTTCGGTAACCCCAGGCTTGACTGGGGATTTGAATCGGTACCTCAGGCATCACTGAATGGGCGACGCATATATTTTCCGCGCGGCAAAGCGCTGGGCGGGTCCTCGATCATGAATGGCCTTATTTATATGCGGGGTGTGCCAGAGGATTATGATGCCTGGAGAGATAGCGGCCTTGACGGTTGGGGATTCTCAGATCTGTTTCCGTACTTTCGACGCTCGCAAGGTGCGCAAAATCGTCAAGAACCTTGGCATGGTATTGATGGGCCCCTTAAGACTGAGTTATCGGCTAATTTTGGCACGTTAGAAAAAGCGTTCATGGAAGCCGCTATCGTTGCCGGTCATAAACCATTAGATGACCTGAATGGGCCAGTTCGCACTGGTATCGCCCGCACTGATAGCACTGTTCGCCGTGGAGTTCGTCAATCTTCAGCGATTGCCTACCTCGCTGACCCACCGAAAAATCTGACGATTCTTACGGGCAGGCAGGTCGCACGGCTGAGTTTAGAGGGAACTCGCGCAGTCGGTATTGAGACTATCGATGGTGAGCAGATTCATGCCCGCGGTGAAGTTATTGTCTGTCAAGGCGCTTTTGGTACACCCCATACGTTGATGCTCTCTGGTATCGGTCCTGCGGACCAACTGGCGGCACACGGCATCAAGGTGATGGTGGACCTTCCCGGTGTAGGCGCAAATCTAGCTGACCATGTGGATGTTTCCATGCAGTATGGATCTGATCGAATGGATCTCAGCCTGGCCCGCCATCAGCGGCTAGACAAAGCCGCCTGGTTGATGAGCCAGTGGTTATTGAGCGGTAAGGGACCGGGCAGTGGAGCATTTTTCTCGACAGTGCTGTTTCACGCGTTGGAAAATCCCGCCTTGCCTGAGTTCGAGGTATTTATGACGCCGATGATTTTTGATGAAAACCTTACCAGCGGCGCAGAGCAAAAGACGCCGTTGCTGCAGTACCTCGGTCGCAAACTGTTGGTGCGTGGGCGAAAGGTTGCACAGCCCGGTGTTCAGATTGATATCAATCTGGAGCGGCCGCGATCACTGGGCAGTGTGAGCCTGGCAAGCGCTAGTCCTTATGATCCGCCGCTTATCGATCCTAATTATTTCTCTGATCCACAAGATCTAGACCAGATGGCGCATGGTGTAAATGCAATGCGCGAGATTATGGCGGTTCCTGGGATATCGCAATATTTAACAGGGGAGGTTGGAGCTTGGAAGGGTGCGGTCAGTGATGGGCAGATCAAAGAGGCGATCCGGGCAACAGCCTATACCGGGCATCACCCCTGCTCAACAGCTCGGATGGGCGCTGCCAACGATCCCACTGCAGTTCTGGATGGTCAGTTACGTGTGAGAGGTATGGAAAATCTTCGCGTTTGCGATGCATCTGCGATGCCCACTCAGGTTACCGGAAATCTGAACGCGACAATAATCGCAATGGCAGAAAAGGCGGCAGACATGATTTTGGGTCGCAACCGACTGCCACCAGAGGATCCAAGGTTATAAACATGGACTCTCAATACCAGGTTCAGCAAGTAAAGACCGACAACAAGGGCTTACAGGTTGATTGGGGTGACGGACATCAAAGCCGCTTTCACGCGATCTGGTTGCGGCACCAGTGCGAATGTGAAGTATGTGGCACCTCGCTGAATGCGGTACGTGGCCTCAGGCTGGACCAACTCCCTGATGACCTCAATATTACATCTCTCAATTTCGATTCCGACCGCATTACCCTGAGTTGGTCTGATGACGGCCATCAATCGGCGTATCAGGCACGCTGGTTGCGTGACCACTGTTATTCTGAGCAAGAAAGGCATAAGCGAAAACATAAGCCTATCTTCTGGGACGGATCTATTGGCGACGACCCACCCATATTCGATCTTCACAAGGTTGAAGGCAATGCGGTTGTCAGGCTCGAGTTGTTAGAGACAGTTTGTGATTATGGTTTTTGTAAAGTGAAAAATGTGCCCGGCACCTCGGCTGAATCAAACAGACTAATTGAAGTTATTGGAACAAAACGGCAAACCCATTTTGGCAACTTCGAGCTTTCTAATAAAAGCCCGATCGATAACGTCGATGATCTTCAGCGACTGACAAATAAGGACTTGGTCAATAATGTCGGTGACATAAAGCAGGCTTTACTACCACATTGCGATGAAACGTATCGAACCTCAACCATCGGAATTACTGTGTTTCAGATGTTGCAGCCAAGCACCGAAGGAGGACATTCGACATTGACGGATGGATTCGAAGCGGCCCGTCGGCTAAAGGCACAGTTTCCAGAAGATTTTGATTTTCTGACTCGCACCCCAATTCCGGGGCAACGGTATGATCCCAACCACACAGAAGGTGAACTGCCGCGCTGGTATCAGTGCTGGCTGCCGATGATCCAACTGGACGCAGAAAGCGAGGTCTCTGGTGTGCGTATTAACGAGAGGCAAATTGCACCTCTTGATCTGCCATGCGAAAAGATCGAACCATGTTATCGTGCGTTACGTCGATTTTTGAAAATCGTTTATGACCCAGAACTGCTGATCAGCTTTGCATTGCGAAAAGGCGAGGGTTTGATCTTCAATAATCAACGGGTGCTGCATGGCCGTTCTGCATTTAAAGGCGAGCAATCAGGGCGAGTGGTACTGACCAACTCGGTAGATTTAGAGGACTTTTATTCCAATTTGCGTGTTTTACGGGCTAAATACAAACCTGAAAAGGCACTGCAAAATTATGCACAGGGACTGGTAGCGTAGGAGGGATGCTCCAATGAGTTCGGCAATCACATGTGGCGAAGCCACAATCCGGTTACTGGCGAAATACGGTGTCAAGACTATGTTCGGTATTCCAGGAGTACATACACTGGATTTCTGTCGTGGCCTTGATAAGGGTGTTCGGCATATACAGGCGCGCAATGAGCAGGGTGCCGGATTCATGGCTGAAGGTTGGGCGCGGGCGACTGGTGAGCCCGGCGTGGCATTAGTGATATCAGGGCCGGGTGTAACGAATGCGAGTACTGCGATCGCCCAGGCGTATGCAGATAGTCTACCGGTACTGCTGCTATCCGCCGAGCCCGCAAGTTACACCATTGGCAAGGGTTGGGGTGTGCTGCACGAGGTTACCGAACAGAAAAAAGTGACTGAACCGTTGACTGCATTTAGCGCTACCGCCCATCGTGCGCAAGACGTTCCGGAACTGCTGGCCCGTGCTTTCACAGTTTTTGTTAGCCAAAGGCCTAGGCCGGTGCATATCTCGATCCCTATTGATGTGCAGTCTGAAATAGTCGACGACGAATGGCAGCCAGTCATACCGCCCACGCTGCCATCGGCCAGTGTAGATCAGGTCAATATAGTCACCAAGCTGTTAAAAGGTGCCAGATCTCCTATGATCATGGTTGGCGGTGGAGCTTGGCAGGCAGGTAACGAGCTTACCGCGATTGCCGAGCAAACAGGGGCGATCGTGATCGCTTCGACTGCTGGTAAGGGCATCGTCGCTGACAACCATCCACTGTCGCTATCGGCATCAACCGTACGCCCGGAAGCTTTAAAGTTATTGCCTGAGGCGGACGTCATTCTCGCAGTAGGTACCGAGCTTTCGGAAACTGACAGTTTTGTTGAACGGATGAACTTTACAGGTAAGTTGATCCGCGTTGACATCGATCCCACCAAGATCAACGATTTTTACCCTGCCGATATTGGTATCGTCGCCGATGCAAAATCGGTGATGAAACAAGTGCACGCCGCCCTTGACAGTTATAACAGCGACAGGTGTGAGATCGCAGAAAATAGAGTGCATGAGGTTCACGCCGAGATCAAGGCTGGCCTGACCCCCTCAGAACGGCAGCATGTAGCAGTGCTCGAGGCACTCGCCATGGTTGCGCCCGATGATCTGATCTGGGCGGGCGACGCCTGTCAGCTCGTATACACGGGTGCTTTTGCTATGCCGATGCATGGGTCACGTCGTTGGTTCTACCCGGCTGGCTACTGTGCATTAGGCAATGCACTGCCTAATGCGATTGGTGCAAAGCTAGCCCGGCCGGATAGCCCTGTTGCTGTTCTTGCTGGTGACGGCGGTTTTATGTTCACCATGCCAGAGTTGGTCACAGCGGCTGAACTGGGGCTGGCGCTGCCAGTCATAATCTGGGAGAACGGGGGATTAAAGCAGATTCAGGATGATATGGATGGTCGTCAAATCGCCCGGGTCGGGGTAGAGGGCGTTAACCCGGATTTTGTGATGCTTGCGAAGGCTTGTCATTGCCATGGCGTAGATACCCATAGTCTTCAAGAGATGCAGGACGTTTTTCAGGCAGCGTTTAAAGCAGACCGACCTACTGTTATTGTGGTCCACGAACAAAGGAGTTAGCCCTGATGCGAACGTTTCAATATTTTGTTGACAATACCTGGCGTGACCCCGCGTCTGGACAATATTTCGATAGCGAAAACCCAGCTGACGGGAAGGTCTGGGCGCGAGTTCCGGATTGCAACGCAGAGGATATCGATCATGCTGTTAGCGCCGCCAGGGCGGCCTACTATGATGGTCCCTGGGGAAAGATGCACCCGGCTGAGCGCGGCCGCATGCTGCGGCGTATCGGCGACACAATATCACGACATGCTGATCGACTGGGCGAGATAGAAACTCGTGACAACGGCAAGCTGCCAAAAAATATCACACCCTCGCTTAAAGCGGATGCGTGGCAGGTAGACAGCTTTCACTACTATGCAGGCATGTGCGATAAATTTGAAGGCAGGCTTATTCCTGCCGAAGTTCCTGATATGCACAATTATCTTAAATGGGAACCCTTCGGTGTGGTGGCGCAGATCCTGCCTTGGAACTCGCCGCTGGGCACGTTGATCTGGAAACTCGCGCCTTGTCTTGCAGCAGGAAACACCGTAGTCATGAAACCATCAGAACAGTCAAGCTGTTCGACACTCGAGCTGATGGAAGTACTTCTCGAGGCCGATTTGCCACCGGGTGTACTGAATGTGGTCACCGGTTTTGGTGACACCACGGGAGCACCATTGATTGATCACCCCGACGTTCGAATGGCGTCGTTCACCGGCGGCACCGCAGGAGGGCGAGCTGCCGCCAGCGTAGCAGCGCGGCAGGTCAAACCCATCATCATGGAGCTTGGGGGCAAGTCACCCCAGATCGTGCTAGCAGATGCTGATCTGGATCTGGCTGTGAACGGAGTCGCCACGGGAATCTTTCCCGCCGCTGGACAAAGCTGTATTTCGGGGTCGCGCTTGCTGCTCCATAAGTCTATCGCGGATGAATTTACCCAAAGACTGATCGATGTCGTCGGCAAGGCGAGGGTAGGAGATCCGCTAGATCCTGCCACTCAGATTGGCCCCATTGCCAATCGACGACACTATGAAACGGTGCTGGCATCGATCACTGCAGCCGAAAAGGCCGGGCACAAATTATTACTGGATGGCCGTAGTGCGTGCCAGGACAGGGGCTATTACATCGGCCCCACCATATTTGGGGATGTACCCAATAGCGCGGATCTAGCGCAGCACGAAGTCTTTGGCCCTGTGGCCTCGACGGAGTGTTGGGAAAATGAAGAAGAAGTGATTCGTATCGCCAACGACACCGTTTATGGTCTTGCCGCTGGCGTCTGGTCGCGCGATATCACCCGGGCTATGCGCCTGGCTGACCGGATCGAAGCTGGAACCGTCTACATTAATAATTACTTCAACGCTGCGACCCAGTCTCCGGTCGGGGGTTTTAAGCAGTCTGGCTATGGTCGGGAAAACGGTTTTGAAGGTATGCGTTGCTTTATGCAGACCAAGTCGGTTTGGCTGGCAACCCATCCCAGCCAACCGAACCCGTTTCCGGTATAGGGGCGATCATGCCCTTTGCAGTGCGTTCCAAACTGACTTTGCGCGGCGACCGTGTGAATGTCGACGCAGGCCAGGCAGTTGATGTTGTTTCCGACATTTTTGTGCAGATTGGTTGCAGTGAGGACACCGCAGGCCGAGTTGCCGAGCACCTGGCCGACACCAGCCTTTGCGGCATGGAAAGCCACGGCGTGATGCGTACATTGCAGTATACGGAGCAATTTCAAAATGGATATATGACGCCATCTGCTATACCGCGCATTTGCAAGACCTCTCGCGGTACCGAGGAGATTAATGGTGGAGGTGGCATCGGTATTCCAGCTATGCATCTTGCCTACCAACACGGCATGACGATGGCAAGTGAGAGCGGTATATCGGTATTGGCTATTCGCCATGTCGGGCACACCGGTCGTCATGGTGCTTTTGCTGATGATGCTGCCGAACAGGGGTTTTTGACTATTTGTCTGGGTGGCGGTAATAGGCATAAATGGCGCCAGGTAGCCCCGTACGGCGGGGCGCGCGCGATGTTGCCAACCAATCCCTGGTGCGTTGGCATACCCGGGGGTGAGCATGGCCCGGTGGTGCTCGATTTCGCGACCTCGAAAATTGCGGGCGGGTGGATTTATGCAGCCCGCAGTGCTGGTGCTTTGCTGCCGGAAGGCTGCCTGATTGATGCTCATGGAAATCCAAGCCGTGATCCCGAGGATTACTTCAACGGAGGGGCGATTTTGCCAGCCGGGGGGCAAAAAGGTTACGCGCTGGCGCTGGTAGGTGAGCTGATTGGCGAAGCTATGCTCGGTCCATCAACCACAGAAGGCAACTGGCTGCTGATTACCATTGATTCCAAAGGTTTTCGAGAGTCCTCCGCAGCACAGGCTGCGGCCGAAGAGGTACTGAAGGAATTACGTGAGTGTCCACCGGCACCAGGCTTCGAGCGGGTAGAGGTGCCAGGTGAGCGAGAGCGCGATTACCGAACTGCATCCAATGGCATTATCTCAATACCAGAATCGACCTGGCAACAGATCCTCGCACTGCGAGAAAGCCTGCAGGACTAATTAATGTGCTGTAACTTGCCAGCCCGGTTGGGCGGGATGTCAGCCTCGAATCTCTGATATCCTCTTGGGCTTATGGCTCCATGAGTTTGGTTTGCGTTAGAATCGCCGACCGTTTAAATAAACTACCTGGGATCTCGCGATGGGGGAAAGGCAAATTTCGGAAAATGGCTCGGCTGCCGAAAGTCATTCAGGTGATGCCCGAAAGTATGACATCCTGATTCTGGGCGCATCCTATGGGTCACTGCTTGCGACCAAAATTCTGTTGTCGGGCCACAATGCCACACTGATCTGTCGAGAAACCACGGCGGCACTTTTCAATAGTTCAGGTTCGGTTGTTCGGATGCCGATCAAATCGCGGGAGGGTCTAGTCGAGATTCACTCTAGCGACCTGGCCGGTAATCTGATTGCGTCTCAACCCGATGGCATCGACCCCGGGGCCTATGATCTTGTGGTACTGGCAATGCAGGAACCGCAATACAGTGCTTCGGGTGTTCGTGAGTTGGTCGGGCGGATCGCTGCATCACAGGTTCCAGTGATGGCGATCACCAACATGCCCTTGCTGCCTTATCTGAAACGCATCCCCGGACTGGATACCGATAATCTGCGGACCTGTTTCCTGGAACCAGGCCTTTGGGATAGTTTTGATCCGGATCTACTGACTTTGTGCAGCCCCGACCCACAGGCCTTTCGCCCTCCCGAAGGGAAGCCCAATATCTTACAGGTACGGCTACCGACGAACTTCAAGGCCGCGCGTTTTGTGTCGCAGGCGCATACCCAGATGTTGCTACAACTTGAGCAGGATATCGAGGCCGCACGCTTCAATCCTGGTGACGGCGATCTGATTGAAGTTCCGGTCAAGTTGCGCGTTCATGAGTCAATTTTCGTGCCCCTGGCAAAATGGGCAATGCTGATGACAGGTAATTATCGGTGTGTTCAGCAAGATCAGATGCGGCCAATCAAGGATGCGGTGCACAGTGATATCGAGGCTAGCCGTGCTGTTTATGACTGGGTGGTGAATCTGTGTATTGGCCTCGGCGGCCAAGCAGCTGATTTTGTGCCTTTTGAGAAATATGCCAAAGCAGCAACCTCGCTCGCCAGTCCATCTTCGGCAGCTCGCGCATTGGCGGATGGAGCGCAGAAAATTGAACGGGTCGACAAGTTGGTTGCATTGATCGCGGCCCAAAAAGGAATGCGCCTTGAGGCTATCGATGCGGCAGTCGGTATGGTGGATGAGTGGTTGACGCGAAACCAGGCCGCGAATCAGAAAGAAGATTAAAGGTCTTTAGCAAGGTGGCCTGATCGAAAATCAGCCGAGGCTGACAACAGCGCGGGCTTTTATCTTTTCGCGGGCGTAGGGGTGGATGGTATCCGTTACTCTATAGGTGTTTACGCCTGACTCCTTACAAAAAATTAATTGCTGTAAAGCCCCAGCCCGACACTACTCGAGAAGTTTCATAGTGTGGCGCCATGTTCCTTTACCCCGTGCCGTGATAACTGTTCGGTGAGATAGTCGAAGGCGACATCAACCGAATCAGTAATCAAAAACAATTCCAGATCGCTTCTGTTTATGGTGCCATATTCAATCAGCATCTCGAAGTCGACTGCCCGCTTCCAGTAGTCAGTGCCAAAAAGGACCAGAGGCAGGTGTTTTCGGATTTTGCCAGTCTGCAAGAGAGTAAGTATTTCAAAAAGCTCGTCCATAGTGCCAAAGCCGCCAGGAAAGAACACCACGGCCTTTGCCATGTAGGCAAACCAAAATTTGCGCATGAAAAAATAATGAAACTCCAGTGACAGTTCACGGGTGATGTGTGGATTGTTCTCCTGTTCGTTCGGCAAGGAGATTCCAAGGCCGATATTGATCCCGTCGGCGTCCGAGGCACCCCGGTTAGCGGCTTCCATGATGCCCGGACCGCCGCCAGAGCAGACCACAAAACGCCGGTGCCCTTCGGGCAGTCTCTTAGACCAGTTGGTGATCCTTTTGGCCAATTCACGGCAATCCTGGTAGTAGCGGGCCATCGCCTTCCAGTGTTGCGCCTGGGTATCGTCATTGGGCGGTGGCTCAGCTTCGGCGCTATCAGCAGGTTCAGGCGCTCGGGCCGAGCCCATGAATACGATAGTGTCTTCGATTTCGTTTCGGCTAAACCGCGCAGCGGGTTCAACAAATTCGGCAACGATGCGCAATAACCGGGCATCTGGGCTATCGAGGAATTGGGTGTTCTTGTAGGCTTTCATTTTTAATTTCCTCCCGAAGCAGCTTTAACTGTTAAGGCAGTGAAACAGTCGGCACATGTTAACTTAGGCAATAGAGTGGAGTTCAGAGTTTTAGTTTCTGCCTATAATGTATACCAGAAGTTGAGCGTACTGAGCGCGGCCCATTTTGCGAGCCGATGCCCAAGTCCTATATCCGCTCAGCCATCGTAGAGTAGGTTGCCAGCAACCTAAGCTGGTTCTGGTCTGGCAAGAGTGGACGTCACTTGGAGTATTGCGAAAGGCGGAGTCGAACCTGATGAAAGCAATTGTGAATGATAGTTTTGGCGGCCCTGAAGTCATGCGGGTGGCATCCGTTCCTGAGCCAACCCCCGGGCCAGGGCAGGTATTGGTAAAAGTGGTCGCCACCAGTGTTAACCGGCCGGACGTGGTCCAGCGCCAGGGGAATTATCCACCTCCGCCGGGGGATTCAAATATCCTGGGGCTGGAAATCGCGGGTACAGTTGCGGCCCTTGGTGACGGTGTAGATCAGTGGCGTTGTGGGGATCGCGTGATGGGCCTGGTGGGTGGTGGAGCCTATGCTGAGTTTTCGCTTGCCTGGCCTGGGCACTTGATGCGAATTCCAGAAAGTATGAGTTGGGAACAGGCTGCTTGCGTAAGCGAGACTTACATTACCGCCCATCTTAATCTATTTCAATTTCCGGGACTTCTCGACGGGCAGCAAGTGTTGCTTCATGGCGGCGGCGGTGGGGTGAATACAGCTGCTATTCAATTGTGTCGCGCACTCGCACCGTCAGTGAAAATTCTGGTAACCGCGTCGACAACGAAGGTTCAGCGGGTAAGAGATCTCGGCGTGGATCATGTCATTGATTATCAGCAACGAAGCTTCCAAGAAGAGGTAGCGAAGCTGACGGACGGTCGTGGGGTAGATGTTATCCTCGATCACATCGGTGCGGCATACCTGCATGCGAACCTCAAATCTCTTGCTGTGAATGGCACTTTGATGCTGATTGGCGTGATGGGCGGGGCAAAAAGTGATCTCAATCTTGCGCAACTGATGGTAAAACGGCAGAAGATTGCAGGTTCGGTCCTGCGCCCGAGGCCGGTTGGCGAAAAGTCGGCCATTATCAGCCGTTTTGCAAGCGAGGCACTGGAATTGTTTTCCGATGGGAAGATAATTCCCCTGATACACAAAGTATTCCCCTTGGAAAAGGTTGTCGAGGCTCACAAATTGATGGAATCGTCGGGACACTTCGGGAAATTAGTGCTGATTATCGATAGTGAAGTCTCGCTGTGACCCGCCCAGCTTTTTGTAGGCGTGGTGGCTTAATAGACAACGGTTTGTCAGTCAACGATGCTGACCCTGAACGCGAGTGGGAGCTAAACAGAGGTTGAGCACTACCCCGGAGAGCCTGCTTTCGCAGTGGGACTGTCTCAGTGGGCTGTTGTTACGGCCGGTCGCTACCGCCCAAGCGGATGTTCAGGTTTTCTATAACCTTGTGTCGCCGGTGAGTATCCCTGGAACGCACCGGCACTGGCTATCTTCTGCGTTCAACGACCAAGCTTAAAGGTTTTGCACGGTT
>JAAZZE010000062.1 GCA_014239255.1 Gammaproteobacteria bacterium | reverse complement strand
CTGAGCAACGGGTGCCGTTTATCGTCAACCGACGTATCGATATTGAAACTGAAGATTGTCGAAACTTCGATATTTTCAGCCACGCGCTGAATCATGCTCAGGAGATGCCATCGTGACCCGTGCTGTTGCCAGTAACGTTACGCCGATCCACGAGACGCTGCGTATCGCCGGTGAGAAAACCGACCGCGATGAGCGTATTGAAGTCTTTAACCCCTGGGATAATAGTATGGTGGGTACTGTGCCCAGCGCCGGCCCTGAGGATGTGGCACGAGCCTTCGATATCGCGGCATCCTATACCCCGACACTGACGCGCTACGAGCGCCAGCAGATTCTGCTGCGCACAGCCGAAATTCTCACATTACGCCGGGAGACCATTTCTGACCTCATCACGGCCGAACTCGGAATATCCAAGCAGGACTCTTTGTACGAGGTGGGCCGGGCTTTTGACGTGTTTAGCCTGGCCGGACAATTGTGCATTATCGACGATGGTGAGATTTTCTCTTGTGATCTGACGCCACACGGTAAGCAGCGGCGTATTTATACGCAGCGCGACCCGCTGAAAGCAATTTCGGCTATTACGCCGTTTAATCATCCTATGAATATGGTAGCGCACAAGGTGGCTCCGGCCATTGCGACTAACAACTGTATGGTCTGTAAGCCTACCGAACTGACACCACTTACCGCGCTACTGTTGGCCGATATCCTTTATGAGGCAGGGTTACCTCCCGAGATGTTCTCCGTTGTCACTGGATTGCCAGGGGAGATTGGCGCGGAGATGATTACCAATCCCAACGCGGAACTGATCACGTTTACTGGTGGAGTTTCGGTGGGCAAGCATATCGCCAACCACGCAGGTTATCGGCGCACAGTACTTGAGTTGGGCGGAAACTCGTCTTTTATCATCATGGAAGATGCAGATCTGGAAAAGGCGGCGATCATGGCCGTGCAGGGGGCTACCAAGAATTCGGGCCAGCGTTGCACCGCGGTAAAGCGGGTACTGTGTATTGATAGCGTTGCTGATGAGTTTGTGCCGTTGGTCGCAGAACAGGCGCGCAAGATCCGTTATGGCAACCCAATGTCGCTTGATATTGATATGGGCACGGTAATCAACGAGGCCGCGGCCGAATCTTTTGAGAAGCGCGTCAATGAGGCTGTGAGCATGGGCGCCGACCTGATTTATGGGAACGAACGGCAAGGTGCGCTTTATTCTCCGACCGTACTCGACCGGGTACCGCGGGATGCCGAACTGGTGGTCGAAGAAACATTTGGGCCGCCAATACCGATTATTCGCGTACGCGATATCGATGATGCCATCGCCGTCGATAACGGCACAGCATTCGGTTTATCGACCGGCGTGTGCACCAATCGTTGGGATTACATAACCCGTTTTGTCTCTGAACTGAAAACTGGCACAGTAAACATATGGGAGGTGCCGGGTTACCGCATTGAGATGTCGCCCTTCGGTGGAGTCAAGGATTCTGGCCTCGGCTACAAGGAGGGTGTGATCGAAGCCATGAAAAGCTATACCACGGTAAAGACCTATTCGTTGCCCTGGTAAAAGGGGCGATAACGCAGACTGCCTGACTCAAACATTCCATAACAACTAGGAGGTAGCCCTATGCCCCTGATTCAAGTACAGATGTTCGCCGGCCGCACACCCGAGCAAAAACGCAATTTGGTGCGCGCCTTGACCGATGCTTTTGTGCAGGCCGCCGGTAGCACACCCGATGCCGTTGACGTAATCCTGACTGATGTCGATAAAAGTGACTGGGCCCAGGGAGGCGAGCTCTTTTCTGATAAGGCATTAAGTGGTTAGCGATCGGATGATTGAAAGTACCGCCTGCAGTTTCAGTATTACAGGGCAGGGGCCTGCGCTGTTTCTGATCCATGGCATTGGCGCGTCGCGCCAGACCTGGCATAAGGCTCTGCCATCGCTGGCTGCACATTTCACAGTGGTGACTTACGACCTGCGTGGTCATGGTGAGTCGCCTTTGCCAGATGGCGATTTTGTGTTGGATGATCTGGTTGAGGATCTGGAGAAAGTGCGCCAGCGAAGTGGTTTTGAGCAGGCTCATTTTGCTGGTCATTCTCTGGGCGGAATGATAGGCCCGGCCTACGCACTCAAGTACCCGCAGCACGTACTTTCGGTTGGACTATTATCGACTGCCGCTTTTCGCACCGAAGACGATAGCGCCAAGGTTGGGGCAGTGGTCAGCGCTATGGAAAAAGATGGTATTGCCCAGGTGCTGCCAACACTGACAAACCGTTGGTTTACCGAGGAATTCATTGCGGCCCATCCGGATGTGGTTGAACAGCGGTTGCAGCAGGTTATCAATACTGATCCTGATGTTTTCCTGAATGTGTTTCGAATTTACGCCACCACGGAGATGTCACCATGGATTCACAAGGTGACCGCGCCTTGTCTGGTTCTCACGGGAGAGAACGACGGCGGCTGTAACCCACGGTTGAACCATCAGATCGATGCAGCATTAGCTGATTCTGAACTCGTGATTTTGCCCGGTTACAAACATTCACTTCTACTGGAGGCGGGAGCCATAGTCGCCGATCACCTGGTCCGATTTATTCAGTCGCTCGATATACACAACAATTCTGCTGTTGATTCCTGATTCGCGAACCGCGATTTTAGTCGCCGGTGTTGGTATGCTAGCAGTAGGTTTCTGATCCAAAATCAATTGGGCATTAATCTTTGGATTATGAGGTCAGCAACGACAAGCCAATGAATCAATTCGAAATCGACAACCAGGAGCACTGGCAGGCAGTCTATCGCGATAGGTCTGCGAGTGAGGTCAGCTGGTATCAGACAGAACCTGCCTTATCTTTGTCGCTAATCGAGGCGACCGGAATAAGGCGTGATTCGAGCATTCTGGACGTAGGAGGTGGTGCCAGCGTGTTGGTGGATCGCTTGTTGGCCGACGGATATGGGGACATCGAGGTGTTGGACATTTCAGGCCATGCTTTGGCAGTCGCACAGCAACGCCTGGGTGAGAAGGCGGATCAGGCCCGATGGCAGGTCGGTGATATAACGCAGTTTCTGCCTGAGCGACAGGTCGATCTATGGCATGACCGGGCCGTGTTTCACTTTTTGACAAAGAGCGCGCAGCGCCAGGCTTATTGCCAGGTGCTGGAAAAAAGCCTGCGACCGGGGGGGCACTTAGTCATCGGAACCTTTGCTGTCGATGGCCCAACCCGGTGTAGCGGTCTGGATATCGTGCAATACAATGTGCCAGCGTTGCTCGATGTGCTTGGCCCGCAATTTATCCTGCGAGAAGAGCGCCGGGAGACGCATCTGACGCCTGCCAACAAGACACAGAACTTTGCCTGGTTTCGGTTACAGCGCTTAAGCGATTAAAGCAATCTGCTCACACATCGTCAGAATACAGGGTCTTTGGGGCTGGACCGTGAACTAGTGCTGCCAGATTTTTAAGTTTTCTTTCTGAGATAGGTAGCAGCCTGGATCGCAGCCTCTCGACCGCTTTCTAATCCACCATTGACCGTGCTGGCCTGCACCGGGTGGGTTGCTTCGCCTGAAAAAAAGAGTTTTTCAGCAAGAGTTCTACCAAGGACTGCGCGAGCTGCAGACCTGCCCGGCCTGACGGCAGAGTATGCGCCGGCGAATAACGGGACTTTCCCACAAGCTGTGGCAAAGCCTTTTACAAATCTTTTTTCTATGTCATTGCCCAGCATGCTTTTGAGTCCGTCCAGTCCATAGTTAACAACTGTCTCCATGGGCTCTTGCTCCAAAGCTTTTGCCTGGCTACCCCCCACATATCCATACGTCAGATTTGAGTGGTGGGTATTGGTGAGATAACCTACGCCAGTTTCATCGGTCTGTTGCTGACAGACATAAGTATCTGAGCCGAAGCCAAAAATATCTTCACTGAACAACAGTCCGATGTAGTTCATGACCGCCATATCGATATCATCAATCGCCTCTTGTTTTTCAACCGGCAAAGTGGGGGTGAACTTAATGCGTTCAGCCGTGAGCACACCCACCGATACCGTCAAAATCGCGGCGCGTGTCCTGATTGTTCCAGTTGAGGTTGTTACCTCGACATGCTCACCGCTCCAGTCAATCTCCGAAACTGCTGTCGTTAGGCTGACCGGTATGCGTTGGCCGTAGTCAGCGACCACCGAGCCATAGCCTTCGGCGCAGAACCAGCTCGTGGCGTCCAGACTGTTCCACCAGCTTTTAGGGGACCAGTCCTTAGAATCCTGTGCCATGTCCCACACACCATACTCCGATGCAACTGTATATCCCCAGGGCCGTTCAAAAAAATCCTCACCCAGAGCGGTGCGGGCATTGTCTTCGAGTCCCATTGCCGGGCTCAGGGCAGAACTTCTGATTCTGCTATTAAACAGTGCATCGGCTTTGCGAAGGTCGGCCAGCTCCTGCTCGGTGACTTTACGGTCGCCCACAAAATACTGTTGCCGGCCATGGTCCCGATAGACGTCAAAGTCATTGCTTTGCGCATGGAAAATCAACGGGCTCGTCGGTGAAGCTCTCATCCAGTGAGCATGGGTATCAAACGGTACACCAAAGATTTTGGTATCCGTATGGACACGACCCCCAATACGGTTATTGGCCTCGATCAGGATGAAACTCACACCTTGTTCTGCTAGTGTTTTTGCCGCTTCCAGACCCGCAATCCCGGCACCGATGATCACCACATCTGGATTGGTGGGTGTATTGCTGATGGCGAGCCGTGGCACCAACGCGGATGTAGCAAGGACTTTTAGCAGTAGGCGCCGGTCATGTTGCGGTTTGATGCTCATTCAAGGATCTCTGCAAATAATGCCTGCTGATGAAAGCATACGATGTATTGAGACAGAAAATCTGGCCGAAAGATTAATTTGAACTGTTAGGATACCCTGGCGCCTTCACTAATAGAAAGTATAGGAGTCTGATAGCCTTGCGTGATTCCCGCCATGACCTATTGTTTGAGCCGGTACAGATTGGCCCGGTAACCGCAAAAAACCGCTTCTATCAGGTGCCGCACTGCACCGGTATGGGTTGGCTGCGCCCAAAGATGGCGGCCGCACTTCGGGGAATGAAGGCTGAAGGCGGCTGGGGCGTGGTCTGCACCGAGTGGTGCTCTATCCACCCGGCCTCTGACGACCTGCCTCATCCCAATGCGGCATTGTGGAATCAGGATCACATCCGGGATCACGCTCTGATGACAGAAGCAGTACACAGCCATGGCGCGCTTGCCGGTGTCGAGCTTTGGTTTGGAGGCGCTAGCTCAGCGAATCACTACACTCGTGAAACTGCGATCGATGTGACCAGCATCCCTAACCTGGCAGGACATCCTTATCAGCCCCGGGCGATGGGCAAATCTGATATCCGTGAATTGCGCCGCTGGCATCGCGAGGCCGCGCTTCGCGCCAAGGAGGCGGACTTTGACATCGTGTATGTTTATGCCACCCATGGCTATCTACTGTCTCATTTTCTATCCGCCCAAACCAACCTTCGTACCGATGAGTATGGCGGTTCAATGGAAAACCGCACTCGGTTGCTGCGTGAGCTGATCGAAGATACCAAGGATGCAGTAGGGGACCGGTGTGCGGTTGCCGTGCGCTATTCAGTGGGAGGTGATGATGGCGAAGCGCAGTCGCTAACTCAGGAACGCCGGGACGGGCTCGAGATGCTGGCAGAGCTGCCGGATCTTTGGGACATCAATATCAATAACTACTATCAGGAAATGGGTGTCTCGCGGTTCATCAAGGAAGGCTCCCTTGAAGAGCATATGTCCTTTGTGAAGTCGGTCACCACCAAGCCTGTTGTAACGGTAGGGCGTTTTACCTCACCTGATACGATGGCCTCGCAGATCAAACGCGGGGTTGTTGATTTCATCGGCGCGGCGCGCCCTTCAATCGCAGATCCGTTTCTGCCAAAGAAGATCGAAGAAGGCCGCCCAGAAGATATTCGCGAATGCATTGGTTGTAACATCTGTTACACAGGCGATGGCTTGGGTACTCCGATTCGATGCACCCAGAACCCGACCATGGGGGAGGAGTGGCGCCGGGACTGGCACCCGGAAGTGATCGCTAAGAAACACTCTGATGCGAGTGTATTGGTGGTCGGTGCCGGCCCAGCGGGTCTGGAGGCTGCGCGGGCACTGGGTCAGCGCGGCTATCAGGTGATGCTGACGGAGGCGACTCGAGAACTGGGGGGTAGGGTGACCCGTGAATCGAGCCTGCCGGGCCTTGGGGAGTGGCGGCGAGTGCGCGACTACCGCTTGGGACAGATCGAAAAAATGCCAAACGTGGAAATCTTCCGGGAAAGTGAACTCAGCGTTGATGAAGTGCTTTCGGTAGGGGCAGATCATGTCGTTATCGCAACGGGCGCTACATGGCGAAGCGATGGTTTTGGGCGTTCTCATCCCTATCCTGTTAAAGCATTGGGCTCCGGCACAAACATTCTGACACCAGATGACGTTATGGCGGGACGCATGCCCGATGGACCTACCGTTGTATATGACGACGATAGTTTTTATATGGGCGGCGTTATTGCAGAAAAGTTGCGCCGGGCCAATCTACCAGTGGTACTGGTAACCCCTGAGAATACGGTATCCGCCTGGTGCAAATACACATCGGAACAGTATCAGGTGCAAAAAAGCCTATTGGAACTTGGGGTCGAGATTAAAACAGCCCATAGCCTGGTCGCCTACGATGGCCGGGAGCTAATGATTTCCTGCACCCACACAGACCGTCAGCAGTCAATCAAAGCACATGCGTTGATTATGGTAACGGCTCGACAGCCTAATGACGGGTTGTATCATGCCTTGCAGCAGCAGTTCGAAAGTCATGAGGAACTTCTGTTTCGCTCATTACGACGCATCGGCGATTGTGACGCACCGGCCATTATTGCTGCAGCGGTTTACTCGGGCCATCGTTATGCTCGTGAGTTGGATACAAAGCCTGATTCGGATATGCCCCTGCAGGTCAAAAGCGTGCTTCTGAATGATGGTATGACCAATGTCGAGCGGCAGTGATCCTAGCCGATATGGGCGGTTGCTTCGATCTCGATCAACGCTTCATCTTCGATAAGATCGCTGATGACAAGCATAGACATTGCCGGGAAGTGGCGGCCCATGATGCGCCGATAGGCCTGTCCGATCTCGCTCTGGTGTGTCAGGTATTCCGCCTTGTCCTTCACATACCATGTCAGGCGGACATTGGTTGCCGGCCGTGCGTTATTTTGCACAACAGATTCGTGACAGGAGAGGAGCGATGAACGACAAATCCGGGATCGACTGGGACGACGCCTTTGCCAATCGCGCCTATATCGAGAACAGCATGAGTTATCCGCCACTTTGGGCCGCGCGAGCCGCTGCGTTCCGGTCCGAAGCCGATCGGGTCGAGATGGATATTGGCTATGGTGAGCACCCGCGCGAGAAATTGGATCTGTTTTTTCCAAGCGAAGCGCCGTGTGGTCTCGTGGTGATTGTCCATGGCGGGTACTGGTTGAACTTTGACAAATCGTCGTGGTCTGACCTGGCCGAAGGGGCCTTGGGCCACGGGTGGGCGGTTGCAATACCCTCCTATACCCTCGCGCCAGAAGCCCGGATCGAGAACATCACCCACCAAGTCGGACGCGCAATTACACGCGCGGCCAAACAGGTTACAGGTCCGATTCGGTTGGCTGGACATTCTGCTGGCGGGCATCTGGTCACACGCATGGTCTGTGATGACAGCCCATTGCTGTCGGAAGTGCTGGAACGGGTCGAGGGCCTGGTATCAATCTCGGGACTGCACGATCTGCGCCCGCTTCAGTTAACAGCGATGAATGAACACCTGCATCTGACCCCACAGAGTGCAGCCCTGGAAAGTGCGGTACTACACCGTCCTGCTGGTCGGGCTGAGATGGTGTGCTGGGTGGGTGGGGCTGAGCGTCCGGAATTTTTGCGCCAATCTGCCGTGTTGGTTGAAACCTGGGGTCACGCAGGGGCAAAAACCCAACTGGTGGTTGATCCGGGCAAGCATCATTTCGATGTGATCGACGGCCTTAAGGACCCCCAAAGCGATATGACACGAACCCTGTTAGGGGTTGCTCTTTGACCGATGTGCAACTTACTTTAGTGATTCAATAACTTATCGATCAGTTTGAACCTATCCTTTTTTATCCATTAGATCACTTACTTGGAGACTTTCGACTTCTTGTGTTTCCTCGTTGTTGTTAGCGGTGGAGTCAAAATCGGGTCGGCCTTCAGTTGAGGAGACGGCATTGACGAAGTTCTCCGGTGCCAGATCGCCATAATGCTCGGCCAGCTTGATCACGCTATGGCTTAGAAGGGCTCTGACTTCAAGTGCAAGGTCTTCCGGCCATCCTCAGCCACGATGCAAAGGCGTGATAAAAATATGAGCTGTCGTAGCGACTGCGTCGACACCATCGCCTGTCGTTTCCCCCCGGCGGCGGTTGCTGGATTAATCGTCACGTCGCACCAGGTATTCGCTACGACTTGGAATGTCACATCCAGTGGTTAATTTAAGGTAGCTACTTGCTTTAGCAATGTTCTAAAACCTCATATCTGTTGCCGTATTGGATATTCTGTGACAGAATCCGTGCCGAGGTTATGCTGAGTTCAAAAAGGATTTGTGGCGGCATAAGGCGCCTTTATGGTGCTCCCGTTTTTCTCGCCAAGGCAATAGGATGATCCCACCATCAAAGATGATCGTACCATTAATCATTAATATTGATGCGTGAGATAACCTGCACTGGCTGGGACTTACACATTATTTCTTGAGACTATTTCAGAGGAGTTGCACGAATGGTTCTAGTCATTGTCCTGGTCCTATTAGTTATCGGCTCAGTACTGTTTCACTTTCTGAGTCCCTGGTATCTGACACCGATCGCATCGAACTGGGGCATGATCGATGACACCCTCACTATCACATTCATTGTCTGTGGTTTTGTATTCGTTGTTATCAACTTGTTTATGGCCTATGGCATCTACAAGTATCGCTATCGCAAGGACCGTCGCGCGGATTACGAGCCTGAAAATAAAAAGCTCGAATGGTGGCTGACAGCATTCACCACAGTTGGAGTCATTGCGATGCTGGCTCCCGGCTTAATTGTTTGGGGCAAGTATGTGGAAGTCCCAGAGGATGCCATGCTTGTTGAGGCAATCGGACAGCAATGGCGCTGGAGTTATCGCTACCCCGGAGTTGATGGCGTGTTGGGCACTGTGGATACCCGCAACATCAACGCCAGCAATCCATTTGGCTTAAACCCTGATGATCCCAACGGCCAGGACGATATCTTGGTCAGCGGTCCCGAGGTGCATTTGCCAATCGGCGGCCCGGTGAAACTAACGCTTCGATCCAAGGATGTTCTGCACGATTTTTACGTGCCCCAGATCCGGGCTAAGATGGATCTAGTCCCGGGGATGATCACCTATTTTTGGTTTACGCCGACTAAAATTGGCGAATACGATGTACTCTGCGCAGAATTATGCGGTTCCGGGCATTACAACATGCGCAGCCGCATGGTGGTTGAGGAGGAAGCCGACTTTCAGGCCTGGTTGCAGATGCAACCGACTTTTGCACAGCTGTTGGCTGGAGCCGGAAGCGCTTCAGGTGGATCTCCGATCGAGCAGGGTGCGCAACTGGCCAGAGATCAGGGTTGTATCGCCTGTCACAGTCTGGATGGCAGCGCAGGTGTTGGCCCGACCTGGAAAGGCCTAGTGGGCAAAAACGAGACCCTAACTGATGGTAGTAGTGTGTTGGTCGATGACGCTTATCTGAAGGAGTCGATCGTCGACCCGAATGCTAAAGTGGTCAAGGGCTACGCGCCGATCATGCCGCCAGCACAATTAACCGATGATCAGCTTAAATCCCTTATGGCTTATCTCAAGTCCACGTCGGGTTAAATGTGTTTGAAATTAAGAAAACACCTAACCCAATTCAGACATCACACAGAAAATAAAGTGTAAAGGTATTTATCATGGCACTAACTGACGCCGCACATGATGCGCAAGATTTCGCCCCACCAGCAGAGGTCGCCGAGGAGGAGTTGTATCACCCCAAGACCTGGCTAGGTAAATACGTGTTCTCCCAGGACGCGAAAATCATTGCGCTGCAGTACTCCATCACCGCCATGGCCGTAGGCTTACTAGCCCTGGTGTTGTCTGTACTAATGCGGGTCCAGCTCGCCTGGCCCGGGGCAGTATCCTTCATTACCCCAGACTCCTATATCCAGTTTGTGACAATGCACGGCATGATCATGGTGATCTATTTGTTAACAGCTCTTTTCCTTGGAGGCTTTGGTAATTACCTCATACCTTTAATGGTCGGCGCCCGCGACATGGTGTTCCCCTATGTAAACATGGTCAGTTACTGGATTTACCTGTTTGCCGTGCTGATTTTGTTAGCGAGTTTCTTTGTGCCTGGTGGCCCAACCGGTTCAGGCTGGACGTTATATCCACCGCAAGCAATTCTGCCTGGTACTCCTGGCTCGGGGTGGGGGATTACCCTGATGTGTATTTCATTAGGATTTTTTGTCATCGGCTTCACTATGGGGGGGCTGAACTACGTGGTCACGGTGCTGCAGGCCCGTACACGGGGTATGACATTGATGCGTATGCCTTTGACCATCTGGGCCATCTTTACAGCTACCATATTAGCCCTGCTTGCTTTCCCAGCACTGCTGGTGAGTGCCATTATGATGAGCCTGGATAACCTCCTTGGCACCAGTTACTTTATGCCGGCCATCGTTTCTTTGGGACAACAACTCGATCACTCTGGCGGCAGCCCAGTGTTATTCCAACACCTGTTCTGGTTTTTTGGACACCCTGAGGTCTATATCGTGGCCCTGCCAGCGTTTGGCATCGTCTCTGAACTCATTAGTGTTCATGCTCGAAAGAATATCTTTGGTTACCGACTCATGGTCTGGGCCATCGTGGTTATCGGCGGACTGAGTTTCGTCGTCTGGGCTCACCATATGTATGTCAGTGGTATGAACCCCTACTTCGGGTTTTTCTTCGCGACAACGACGTTGATCATTGCTGTGCCTACTGCGATCAAGGTCTACAACTGGGTGCTCACATTGTGGCGGGGTAATATCCGGCTGAACGTGCCAATGCTATTTGCCATCGGTTTTGTATTTACCTTTATCAACGGCGGACTTACGGGTATTTTTCTCGGCAACGTCATTGTTGATGTACCGCTATCGGATACTTATTTCGTAGTGGCGCATTTTCATATGGTAATGGCGGTGTCACCGATTCTTGCCGTCTTTGGTGCGGTGTATCACTGGTATCCCAAGATCACTGGCCGGATGTTGAATGATGGAATGGGCAAGTTTCACTTCTGGGTGACCTTTGTAGGTCTTTACTGTATTTATTACCCAATGCATTACCTGGGTATTTTGGGTGTCCCGCGCCGCTACTTTGCCAACGCGGGTGCCAATGGCTTACCAGACTGGTTTCCGGAATCGGCCCAGATGGTGAATGTTGGAATAACCATTGCCGCAATTATTGTTGCAAGTGTCCAACTGGTGTTTTTATATAACCTTTATCATAGTGCTACACGCGGCAAGCCCGCCGGTGGAAACCCTTGGGGGGCGACAACGCTGGAATGGCAGACCTCTGACACGCCGCCGACACATGGTAACTTTGGTAAAGAACTGCCATCGGTCTATCGTTGGGCATATGACTACAGTGTCCCAGGTGCAAAAGAGGATTTTATCCCTCAGAACGTACCCGCTGGCAAAGACACAGGCCACGCCGGTTAGTATCTAGCGCCGCAGCCGCAATGATAATTTTACTGTTTTCACTCCAAATGATCTGAAAGCGTGAGTATTTTTAGGACGTTATCGACAAAACCCTGGATAGCTGAACGCGGCTACGTTTCGGATTCACATGGGTTTAATCCGCCGACAGCCAAGGTATTCCTGTCAGTATTCCTAGGTGTAGTCACCGCAATTTTCTGTTTGTTGACGGCGGCATACTTTATCCGAATGACCTACGCCGATTGGCAGACACTGCCGGTGCCAGCTTTGTTGTGGTTGAATACGGCGATTCTGATCCTGAGTAGTGTGGCACTGCAGTGGGCTCGTACCTCGGCCAGAGATCAACAGGTCGATGGCATTCGGCGTGGGTTGCTGGCAGGTGGCGCGCTTGCTTTTGCATTCCTAGTGGGCCAGTTTCTGGTTTGGCGACAATTGGGATCACTGGGTTATTTTGTCGACACTAACCCCTCGAACTCGTTTTTTTATCTCATCACTGGACTACACGGCCTGCATCTGTTGGGCGGTCTCGTTGCCTGGTTACGGGCATCGTTCAGGTTGTGGCGTGGCGCTGAGGTGGCGAAGATTCGAATGAGTGTGGAACTGTGCGCTGTCTACTGGCACTTTCTGCTGCTGGTCTGGCTGGTGATGTTTGGTCTGTTGTTGGTCACTTAAGGAGAAGAAAAACATATGACGCAATCTGCGCAAGCCACTATGGCAGGGACTGCACCGCTACTTGATGGCACGCCAGGTGTGATCGCTGACTGGTCCTCTGACCAACGTGCGTTCAAGAAAACCCCCTGGGGAAAGGTAATGATGTGGATCTTTCTCCTTAGTGATACGTTTATCTTCAGCTGTTTTCTGATCGCTTACGGGACGGTTCGGATGTCGACCACGATCCCGTGGCCTAATCCGAGTGAGGTTTTCGCCTTAAACATCGGCGGAAATCACATCCCGCTTCTGCTGATCGCCATTATGACCTTTGTGTTGATTACCAGCAGTGGCACCATGGCTCTAGCAGTCAATTTTGGCTATCGAAAAAACAAGATGGTCACCTTCTGGTTGTTACTTGCAACAGCTCTTCTCGGTGCTACCTTTGTAGGCATGCAGGCATTCGAATGGACCAAGCTGATTGTCGACGAAGGGGTGCGACCGTGGGGGAACCCCATGGGGGCACCACAGTTTGGAGCAATATTTTTCATGGTAACGGGGTTCCATGGGACGCACGTCTCTATTGGCGTGATATTCCTGTTCATCATGGCGTTCAAAGTTTTACGTGGCAAGATGGATCGTGAAGAACCTGGTTTTATGACAGGCCGTAAACAGGATTACGGCATGATCGAAGTCATGGGTCTTTATTGGCACTTCGTCGATCTGGTCTGGGTATTCATTTTTGCAGTCTTTTATCTCTGGTAAGAAAATCATGACATCAACCGAAGGCCAACAACATCCACTTGGCATTTATTTCAAGATCTGGATTCTGCTATTTGTACTGAGCGCGTTCTCCTATATGGTGGACTATTTTCAGTTCGAAGGTTATTTACGCTGGTTTCTGATCATTGTCTTTATGATGCTTAAGGCGGGGCTGATCGTTGCAGTTTTCATGCATATGATCTGGGAACGTCTGGCGTTGGTCTATGCGATCATCGTGCCGCCATTGTTGTTGCTCGTTTTTGTGGGGATTGGCACTCTCGAAGGCGATCACACGTATCTCACCCGAATGATTTTCTTTGGTGGTGCAGAATAACGTCAACGCTGTAAAGTCCCTCTATAGATTACCCGCACTAAAACAGAATAAAGAATCATGAAAAGTTATCTGATCATTTTCCATTTGACGCTCTTATTATTTGGATTCATTTTCGTCGAGCATCATCTCGATACCCCTGAGCGTGCTGCAGCGAGTCGCCAGTCGCTAATGACTGACGGCTCGGGGATCGCAGCTCGACTCGCTGCTGTTGGCCAGATCAATACAGCTGAGGCCCAAAGTAACTCGACTACCACGAAAGTCGCCGCTACCGAAGTCGCCGCTACCGAAGTCACGTCTACCGAAGCTTCGGTAGACGGGCAGAAGATCTATCAAGGGGCGTGCATTGCCTGTCATGGGGCGGGCATAGCTGGTGCACCGGCGGTCGGTAATGTTGCTGCCTGGGCGTCACGCATCGAGGCGGGCGCCGATACTCTATATGCCAATGCGATCAACGGCTTTCAAGGCTCCTCTGGTGTGATGCCTGGCAAAGGTGGTAATGCAGCTTTAAGTGATGATGAAGTCAAGGCAGCTGTTGACTATATGGTGAGCCAGTCCCAGTAAATTGTTGGCCTGGAGGCTCTGCCCCCAGCTAGCGAGAAAATTAATTGGGTTGCCTGGCTGTCCTTTCTGGATTGTTTGGATTCGCAGGACACATGTGTAGACTAGGCTGGGCGTATAGAGACCGAGTTAGTCAGTTTTGTGGCTCGCTCGTTGTTTTCTCAGCGCTGTCTGTGCTGGGCTATAACGACACGGTGCACGCCGCAAAGTCGCTACCGATAAGCCAACAACTGCTCGCCCCACAAGCAGCCCTCTCTGATAGCAGCGGACGATCGTATATCCGGCTTGCAATGGACTTTCCAACCGGGGGAGTTGTCGACCAGAATCAAAGGGGCGACACCGAGTCCTACGATGCCCGCTTAACGCAACTCTTGGATACTAATGAATGTCCAGGCTGCGACCTGCGTGGTGTAAATCTTAGACGTAAGGTACTGAACGGGGCGAAACTGGCTAA
>JAAZZE010000061.1 GCA_014239255.1 Gammaproteobacteria bacterium | reverse complement strand
CCAGCCCGGTAGAGGTCACAGCAGTCGCAGCGGCATCAACCGATGATGCCGCAACGATAAATCTGGCTGACCTGGTCACCGTATACCAACTGGCCAAGGCCAGCGACCCAGTTTTTGCAGCTGAAGGTTACCGTCACGATGCGGCGGCCGAAATCCTCCCGCAGTCCCGAGCCGCCTTAAGGCCGCAGCTGACAGCGGGTGGCGCCCTTACCAGCGCATCAACTGACAGTCTTGATACGACATCCGCATCGGTCGCGCTTTCACAGACACTATATAACCGCGCCAGTTCTCTGGCAGTAAAACAGGCAAACCAACAAACCGCCCAGGCAGCACTTGTATTTGCCGTTGCCACCGAATCTCTGATCACTCGCACCGTCAATACATACTTCTCGGTGCTTGCGATGCAAGACAATGTCGAGCTATCCCTCAGTAACCAGCGTGCTATCGGTCGCCAACTCGAGCTGGCGGAACAGCGTCTCGAAGTCGGCTTGGGTACACGGACCGATCTATTTGATGCACGCGCCCGGTATGAAAACGCCGTGGCCGACGCCATAGAAGCAGAGAAGTTGTTGGACGATGCTCGCCAGGTACTCATTGCGTTAATCGGTGAGGATGTGGGTGAATTACAACCATTAGCGAAATCAGCCCAACTAATACCCCCCCAACCAGATGATGCCCAACAATGGGTGGCGCGTGCGCTCAGTGACAATCGGTACCTCAAGGCAAAATCTTTGGGGATATCACTCTCATCGCTTGAGATCAACCGACAACAAGCACAACGCTTGCCCGACGTGGGCCTGCAATTATCAGGAAATTACAGTGATACCGTCTCAGGTGATGACACCTCGGCGCGAATAACGCTTTCGGTCAACATCCCTTTTTACCAGGGGGGGTTGATCAACGCCCGAGTACGCGAGGCCGCCGAAAACCGAAACGCGGCCCGCTCTGATTACGAGGCAGCATCCCGGGACATCCGCCGGGATACCCGGCAGACCTTTCTGGGCATCAAGAGTCGGCTGCGCCGGGTCGCTGCTCTTGCCGAGGCGGTCCGGGCGGGGGAAAACGCTTTGCTGGGTAAAGAAGAAAGTTTCGCCGCTGGCCTGACCACCAATATTGCTGTTCTAGATGCTCAACGCGACCTTTTTCGGGCGGAGCGCAATTACACGAATGAGCGTTACGAATACATCATGCAAATGCTGCAACTGGAGCGCCTGTCAGGCGATCTCAACGAGGACGATGTGAACCGGGCCAACGCCTGGCTCACTGGCAACAGCTAGTACCACTGCCTTGGCCGCTAGCGTAGCGCAAACACCACTCGACCGCTGCCAAAGGGTGTCTTGAAACCAGCTTCGAAGCGGCCATTCGTATCCGGCTCCACAGCGAATCCTATCGATCCTAACGCCAGCAAATCTCCAGCTTTAAGAAATCGACCCCTTTTTCGCAGTAGCTGTTTGAGTTCAAGCACAGCCTGTAATGGGCCTGTACCCGTAACCAGCCCGCTGCCGTGACTGACGATGTTCTCATCCCTTTGAAAAAGATGCGCAACGAAGGCCCCCGCCCAATCGTCTACCGTCATCGATGATGGAACCACAAGCGGCCCCCCAAGCACCAAGTACCGCACCCCGCCATTGATCGCTATCAAGGCCGCGGAATCCAAGCGTTGCCGAGCGACAAGCAACTGGTCGCGAACTTCAACGGCAGGCAGCACTTCAGAAATTTCAGCGGCCACGGCCGCTAAGGTCCCTGCCTTGTTGATCCGCTCTGAACCTACCCGTACCAGCAGTGTGAGCTCAACCGACTGTTTGCAACCACGCGCACGGTGAAGCGTCGCACCACTGGAGGTAAACATGTTTTCCAGCAATACAGCACTGAACAGCGCACCGCCGGGGCTGCTGTCCCGCTGATACCCTGCCACCGACCCGTAGTCTGGTGCTAAATTCATCACCAGAAAATCCTGCACCTCAATCGCCTTAGAAATCGCCAGATTCGGTAACGGCCCTGTCAGCGCCTGACGATCGACATAGGCTTTTACCGCCAGGGCCAGAGCTTCCTGAGCAGGCTTGTCCTGAGCTGCTGCTGACAAGAATACTCCACTCGCCAGAACGAGCGTCCCCAGAATACCCAACAGCCTTTTCATAATTGGGCATTCTGACCAAATCTGAAGGCGTTCACAGCACAAAACTGTTTTTAAATAAAACCGCACTTGAGCCCCTTACCAAGCCCTGGCTCCATCACGTATAATGATGTTATGCCTTTTAGCGGCTCGATCGACACCAAACGGCGTGCCAAATTGTTTCTCGAGGTCATCACATGACCCCGGATGTAACGCCCCACCATCGGAGCCGCATCAGCATCACCGAAGCGGGTCGCCTTTTCGGGATATCAACCAATACGATCCGGCGGCGGGTCAAAAATGGTCACCTGACCCCGTTCCAACGCCAAGACCCTGGTGGGAGACCCCGTTATCTTTTCGATATCACCGATCTGATCCGCGTATTCGGAGAACCGGCGCCCACACGAAGTGTCACGTCTACAACTAGTGACGCCGACATCCCAAGTCACGTTACAGGTCAAAAAACGACGGAACAAGCAGTGTTTTCAGACAAGCTGAACCAGTTACAACAGGACCATGCTGCTCTCAAAGCTCGCTTTGAAGCACAAAGCCGGCACCTCGAAGATCTTCAGCGACTACTGACACCGCGATTGGCCTCCCCTGACTCGGTCGGCCAGCGCGCTTCTCGTTATGTGGGTGAGCTTGCCCGAGCCTTCCGGGGCCAGGGCCGTTGATGCACCCTAAAAACATGTTTCTGGGCCGCACTGGCCCCTTAAGGCACGCGCTGATGGTGATTTTAATGCTGTCCTTAGCCTACCCGGCGAGAGCCGCGCCCTCATCTGATCCATTCGAGTCGTTTAATCGGGCGATGTACACATTCAATGATGCCTTCGACCGTGCGCTGGTCAAGCCTCTCGCCGTGGGCTACCGATACGTCATTCCAAGCCCAATTCGCCGAGGGGTTGGTAATTTTTTCAGTAACCTACGCGCGCCAACCACGTTCATTAATGACCTGCTGCAAGGCAAGCCAGCTCGGGCTCGTGAAACTCTGGATCGCTTTTTATTAAATAGCTCGATCGGGCTTTTGGGTTTTATAGATATTGCAATGCCACTCGGAAAACTGCCTCACGAAGAGGATTATGGACAGACGCTCGCCGTGTGGGGGGTGCCCAGCGGGCCGTATCTCGTCCTGCCTTTTTTGGGCCCCAGCACAGCGCGAGACTCGATCGCCAAGATTCCCGAGTTCCTGATTGCGGACCCTTTGTGGGAGCCGGGCGACGTAAAAGTTACTGTGGCTCGTTTTGGCCTACGGTTAATAGATCTTCGTTCAAGACTGCTTGGAGTTGACCGAATACTACAGATGCAGGTGGATCCATATCTGTTCCTGCGAGAGACGTACCTGCAGCAAAGAAGCGCACAAATCAGCGACAGCGCGGCGCCCAGGGCAGAGCGCCCTGGGGAGTTGGAAAAACTGCTGCTGGAAGAGTGACGCGGGGCCTGGACCTAGATTGGCAACCTGGGCCATAGGCGATATCCAAGGCTGCGATGCGGCCCTTGATCGCTTGCTCAAAACGATAAGCTTTGACTCACAGACTGATCGCTTGTGGCTGGTTGGCGATCTTGTGGGGCGCGGGCCGGATTCTCTAGCAGTGCTGGACCGGTTGATTGACCTTGGGCCGTGTGTAATCAGCGTGCTCGGCAACCATGACCTGCACTTCCTGGCTGTTGCTGCAGGCGTTCGATCACCCAAAGCTGGGGAAAAACTCGATCGCATCCTCGCCCATTCGAGCTTACCGAAGTATGTAGATTTCTTTAAAAATCAATCACTTATTAATGTTTGTCCTAAGCTGAACGCGGTGATGACCCATGCCGGTGTTTACCCAAAGTGGACGGTGGACCAAGCGGTCGCTCTGGCCGGTGAAGTGGCTGATGTACTACGCTCCACGCAGTGCGAAGAGTTCTTATGCCACATGTACGGTGACACCCCGAGATGCTGGGACCCAACTTTGTCAGGATGGGAGCGATTGCGGTTCATCACCAATACGTTCACCCGTATGCGAGTTGTTGATCAATACGGATGCCTGGATCTGAATTACAAGGACGACGCTTCAGCTGCGCCGTCTGGCCTCAGGGCGTGGTTTGATATTCCCAATCCCGGACTTTCACACTATAGGGTCGTCTTTGGCCACTGGGCAGCTAGCGGCCTGGTGAACCAACCTCCTTACCTGGGTCTTGATACCGGTTGTATCTGGGGGGGGAGTCTCAGCGCTGTACACCTTGAGGCTGGACACGTTAACATCGTCTCGGTGTCCTGTGATCCACTCTGAGCCGAGAATGCCTACATGAGCAACCCCTATGAAATCGATATCGAAGTAGAAACGTCCTATATGGCAGACCACTCCGAGCCTGAAAAAGATCGATACGTATTCGCGTACACGATCACCTTAGTCAACCGAGGCTCGACTTCGGCCAAACTGCTAACGCGACGTTGGATTATTACGGATGCAGACAACCGTATTGAAGAAGTTGAGGGGGAGGGGGTAGTGGGTGAACAACCTACCCTAAAGCCAGGAGAAGGTTTTCGTTATACCTCCGGGACAGTCGTTGAAACTCCAGTAGCCACGATGCACGGCACCTACAAAATGCTGGCTGAAGACGGGAGCACTTTCGACACCGATATTCCGCAGTTTGTCTTGTCAGCACCTCGTGTGTTGCACTGAAGTCGTTGATTTAGAACAGTTTTCATACATCTAGGTTATTTACTGAAAAAGCGTTGCGCTGAATAAACTTGCGCCGTGGCTCTACTTCGTCACCCATCAGCACAGTAAATACTTCATCCGCGCTGACAGCGTCCTCAATCTGGACTTGCGATAAACGGCGCTGGCTGGCGTTCATCGTAGTCTCCCATAACTGGTCAGGGTTCATTTCACCCAAGCCCTTGTAGCGCTGAATACTAAGGCCGCGCCGCGCTTCTTTCATCAGCCAGGCAAGCGCTCCGGAAAATCCTGTCTCCAGTTGCTCGCGCTGCCCTCGACGCACCTTCGGCGCTGATCCTACATTAGCTCGCAAGCGCTCACCAAGTGCAGATAATGACTCGTATTCGGTAGATTCAAAAAACTCTCCGCTAAAACGACTCTGCCGGTAACGCCCGTGACGCTCACTGTCAACTACGAGTGCTACTGTTGCCCCTTCCAAATCCCACGAGACACGATACGCTGGCCCGCCGGTCGAGCGGCCGCCTGCGTTTAATGCTTCTGCAAGCGTCTCAGCCAAAGACTCTCGTTTTTCTTGTGTCACAAGATCGGCGCCATGAAAGCGCTTTCGGCGAGCCAATTCCCACAGCACCTCGGTCTGGTATCGCCGTGACATGCGAGTGATGGCAGACTCGACCGAAAAATATTCGGTGCAAAGTGCTCGCAATGGCACCCCTTCGAGTGGGGCGCTTTTGCCATCCCCCGGTGTTAGTACGGCGCCATCCAGGGCAAGGTCCAGCAATATCCGGCGTAACTCCTCGTCATCTTTGACATAGGTCGCTTTTTTCCCAGCTGTGACTTTGTACAAGGGCGGCTGAGCGATATAAACGTGGCCACGCTCAATCAACTCAGGCATCTGGCGATAGAAAAACGTGAGCAAAAGGGTCCTGATGTGTGACCCATCTACATCCGCATCGGTCATGATAATGACCCGGTGGTAACGTAACTTATTGACATCAAAATCATCCGAGCCAATCCCAGTGCCGAGCGCAGTAATCAGCGTGCCGACCTCCTCTGAAGCCAGCATTTTGTCGAAACGAGCTTTTTCTACGTTTAGAATCTTGCCTTTAAGCGGCAAGATTGCTTGAAAGCGCCGATCCCGTGCTTGCTTAGCTGACCCTCCTGCCGAATCCCCCTCTACCAGGTAGATCTCGCACTGAGTCGGGTCTTTCTCCTGACAATCAGCCAACTTACCAGGCAAGCCCCCGACCTCTAGAACACCCTTACGTCGAGTCATCTCCCGGGCCTTGCGAGCTGCATCGCGGGCTCTTGCCGATTCGGAGATCTTCTCGAGAATCATCCGAGCCTCGGCGGGGCGTTCAAGCATAAAGGTGCTCAAATGTTCGCTAACCAGCGACTCTACCGGGCCCCGCACATTCGACGAGACCAGTTTATCTTTGGTTTGCGAGGAAAATTTCGGGTCCGGCACCTTAATTGAGAGCACTGCCGTGAGGCCTTCTCGGCAATCCTCACCTCGAAGCCCAATTTTGGTGCGCCGCGCCAGTCCTGACTCCTCCATATAGCGCCCCATGGTGCGGGTCATAGCCGCCCGTAATCCTTCCATATGGGTTCCCCCATCGCGTTGGGGAATATTATTGGTGTAGCAAAAAACCGCTTCCTGATAAGAGTCATTCCACTGCAGAGCGAGTTCGACCAGAATCCCATCCCGTTCGGCACGGATATAACAGGCAGTTGGGTGCAGCGCGCTTTTCTTGCGATTGAGATGTGCCACAAAAGCTTCGATACCCCCTTTGTACTCGAAGATATCTTCAATATCGGCGCGTTCGTCGATCAATCGGTTGCGCACGCCCAAATTCAGAAAAGACAGTTCTCGCAGGCGGCGTGCCAGGATATCGTGGTGCATGACCGGATCTGAGAAAATCTCTGAATCCGGCCGAAAATGCACTTCGGTGCCGGTCCGGTCAGTATCGCCGATCACTGCGAGAGGGGCCCGGGCCAGACCTCTTTCGTACTCCTGGCGATATATTTTCCCATCGCGGTAAATGATCAACCGTAGGTAGGACGATAGCGCGTTCACCACCGACACTCCTACACCATGCAGGCCACCGGATACCTTGTAGGAGTTCTGGTCAAATTTTCCGCCTGCGTGTAGTTGGGTCATAATGACTTCAGCCGCGGAGCGGTTTTCTTCAGGAATCATCCCGGTGGGAATTCCGCGCCCATCGTCAGCGACGGTTACGGTTTCATCAGCATGGATTGTGACTGTGATCTCGCTGCAATATCCAGCCAGCGCCTCGTCGATAGAGTTATCCACCGCCTCAAACACCAAATGATGTAGTCCTGTGCCATCGTCCGTATCGCCGATATACATGCCTGGGCGCTTTCGCACCGCTTCAAGGCCTTTTAAAACCTTAATACTGCTTTCGTCGTAGACAGGGGGTGTGCCCATAAAATAACTCCAGTTAACCCTTAAATTATAGCATTTTTAGTAGTTTGAGGCCGCTAGAAATAGCGTTTTTTAGACGTTTTCAGTAATTGTTCCACGTGGAACCGTGCGACCCATAATGGTTCCACGTGAAACACTGGGGGCGCCTACAGGCGCATCGGCATAATGAGATACAAAGTGTTATCGTTGCCCGGTTCGTGGAGCATACAACCGGTATTGGAGTCCTGCAGTTCCGCTTCTACTGTATCTGTCGAAAGCGCCTTTAGCGCATCAATGAGGTACGTTACGTTGAATCCGATCTCGATCTTGCTGCCGCCGTACTCGACTGCAATTTCATCGGTCGCTTCTTCGTGTTCCGGGTTGTGTGCACTTAATTTGAGGCTGCCCTCGCTTAACTCCAGCCGAATACCGCGATACTTCTCGTTAGTTAAGACGGCCGTTCGTGCCAGCACTTCGTAGAGTTTTTGTCGGTCTGCCACCATTTTCTGATTCAGAACTTGTGACATTACTGCTTTGTAGTCGGGGAATTTACCGTCTATTAACTTGCTGACCAAGGTTGCCCCTGGGCGCGTCAGGCGGATGTGGTTGGCATTAATTTCAACAGTGACCTCATCTGAGCCTTCCCCGAGAAAACGGCCAAGCTCGACCACCGCTTTTCTGGGGACAATTATTTGGTGTTGGCCGCCGATACTGTTAGCCAGTGTCGCCCGGCTTCTAGCCAGTCGGTGGCCGTCCGTAGCCACTGCGGTGATAGTGTTCTTATCAAGTTCGAGCAGAACACCATTTAAAAAATAGCGCACGTCTTGCTGTGCCATGGAAAACCCGGTTCGGTCAAAAAGGGATTTAAGCGCCGGTTGCGGCATTTTGAACCGCTCTTCCCAGTTTCCAGCGTCGAGTCGAGGGAAGTCTGTTGATGGTAATGCCTGGAGTGTGAAACGGCTGCGTCCTGAGCGCAGTTTGGCTTTATCACCCTCACCACTGAAGTCGATTATTGCGGTTTCTGGAAGAGCCCGGCAGATATCCAACAGTTTCCGGGCGGTTACGGTGCATTCTCCGTCCTCGCCACTTAGCGTTTCAGTATCAACACTTATCTCAACCTCTAAATCGGTTCCAATCAATGTCAGTTGGCTGCCTTTGAGACGTATAAAAACGTTGGCGAGAATGGGCAGGGTCTGGCGTCGTTCGACCACACTGGTAACCGTGGCTAAAGACCCGACCAACATTTCGCGCTCAATCTTAAATTTCATATTAAATACTTAAAAATGTTAACTGTTATAAGGCCTGTGGAAAAAAGTGTATTATGTTTTTCTACATAAAAAACAATAGTTTATAGTATTTTTTGTTGTGGATAACCTTGTGGGGTAGCAAGGTTAGAAAAGTGGATAAAAACACCACAATTCAATAATGCGATTTTATCTGGGGCTTGTCCACAATTTATCCACCTCATGCGCCCAAAATACGCTGTAGATTTAGATAATCCTCTCTCACCCGAGCGTCTGCAGCTACCAACTCACGAACCTTTTTTTGGGCGTGCAGTACTGTCGTATGGTCGCGGCCTCCAAAAGCATCACCAATTTCTGGCAAACTCATACTTGTTAACTCTTTGGATAAAGCCATAGCGATTTGTCGTGGCCGGGTGATCTGGCGATTACGGCGTTTAGAGTGCAGATCTGCAATCCGCATTTTGAAGTATTCTGCAACAGTTTTCTGGATGTTTTGAACAGTAACCCTACGCTCCTGAAATACTAACAAGTCGCGCAGCGCCTCCCGGGTTAACTCTAAGTCGACCGACCGACCCGTAAAACTGCTACTAGCGATAATACGATGCAAAGCTCCCTCAAGCTCTCGCACATTAGAGCGTATCTGTCGGGCAATAAAAAATGCCACTTCATCGGGAAGCACTATGCCTTTAATACCCGCCTTATGCTGCAGTATAGCAACCCGGGTCTCCAGTTCAGGTGGGTCGATTGGCACGGTCAAACCACTACCAAAACGTGAAATTAAACGCTCTTGAACCCCAGAAATTTCTTTAGGAAAACGATCACTTGTAATAATCACTTGGCTCTCACACTCAATTAAATCATTGAAAGTATGGAAGAACTCCTCTTGGGAGTGCTCTTTTCCTGAGAAAAACTGAATGTCGTCAATTAATAACGCATCCAAGGAGCGGTAATAACGCTTGAATTCATTAATGGCGTTGTGTTGCAGTGCTCTCACCATATCAGCCACAAAACGCTCAGAGTGCACATAAACCACTTTAGCCTTGCGGTTATCCTGAATCACCAGATTGCCGGCGGCTTGCATCAGGTGAGTTTTACCAAGACCTACTCCACCATAAAGAAAAAGAGGGTTATATGCTTTCCCCGGGTTTTCCCCTACCTGATGCGCTGCCGCGCGCGCCAGCTGGTTGGATTTGCCCTCAATGTGGGTCTCAAAAGTAAACGCCTGGTTGAGGCGGCCCTCGAACCGCAACGCGCTAACCGGATGTTTCCGGGGATTATTAGATGGTTTGGGCTCGCTTAGTTCTGACGAGGGCTGATCGCTGCCAACCGCTACCTGGACATTAATTGGGGCGCTGCTAAAACTATGCGCCAACCGATGAATTTCTTCTAAAAATTCATCACAGACAAAATCCTTAACGAATCGGTTCGGGGCCAACAAGGTCAACGCGCCGGGCCGTTCTACCGCATGGAGCGGGCGGATCCAGGTGTTAAACTGCTGGGGCGACAAATCACCTTCCAGGCGACTAACACATAGTGTCCAAAGTGGTGGCGGCAATGAAGTCTCCTCTAACTCGCTCATTTTTTGGCGCCGATTGCCCGCACCCAGCTCAGCGCTTTATTTTTTGGCCGGGCTATAAGCCCTATCTCTGGGTGAGCTGATTGTAGACTGAACTCTATATCTTATCCACAGGAAAAAACAAAAAATTTTTTATCCACAGGGTTTGGAAATAACCAAAAAACAAGAAAAATATTGACAATTTAGGCCTGCAGGCGGTAAATTCCAGCGCCTTTTGTTCCCGCGAGTCCGCGAGTAAAAATGAAACGAACTTTCCAGCCCAGTATCGTCAAGCGTAAACGCCGTCATGGCTTTAGAGCCCGGATGAAGACTCGCGGTGGCCGGGCGATAATAAACGCCCGTCGTGCCAAAGGCCGAGCGCAACTCAGCGCCTGATCAGTGATCGCGCCAGCAAGGGCGCGGCCGTGAACGGCCAGAGCTTTCCCAGCAGCCACCGCCTGCTGCGACCCGCAGCTTTCCGAGCAGTGTTGAGCGTTCGTTGTCGCAGTGGGGATGAATTGTTCACGGTTTACGCTCGGCGCAATGATACGGAGCAGGCGAGGCTGGGGATAACTGTGTCGCGCAAGGTCTCCCTACAGGCGGTGCGGCGCAATCGAATAAAGCGCTTGGTAAGAGAATCGTTTCGCCACCAAGCGATGAAAATAGTTGGGCTGGATGTAGTGGCTATTGCGCGGCCAAAGGCCAGCCTCGTCACAAATAAAGACATAATCCAGAGCTTGGAAGAGCACTGGAACCGCGTGGACAGCCGATGCAGAAAATCGTAATCCTGCTGCTTAAAGGTTACCGATACCTGGTCAGCCCTTTGCTTGGGCCATCTTGCCGCTTTTACCCCTCGTGTTCCAGTTACGCGATCGAGGCGGTAAAGAGCCATGGTGTTTTTTGTGGGCTGTGGTTAGCGGGCCGTAGGTTGTCGCGGTGCCACCCGTGGCATCCAGGCGGTTTTGACCCGGTACCCGGGAACAAGGAAAACATAGACACTGGATGTGAGCACGCATAAATGGATTTTCAAAGGCTGATACTTTTCGGTGCATTGGGTATGGTGCTGCTACTGCTTTGGCAGGCCTGGTTGGAACACGAATCTGGCCAACAAGGCGCGATAGCAACCAGTACCCAACTTGCCCAAAGTGTGAGCCCCAGTACGGCACAGTCGGGCGCCGATACAAGCGCTACGGCGACCGATGACGTACCTCGGGCGCCAACAACACGCCAATCGCCAGAGCCCGGAGCCACCACCGCAGTGCCCGTTAACCAGACCCTACCGTCTGCACAGCGGATTGTGGTTGAGACCGATATAGTACGTGCCGAGATCGACACCAATGGTGGCGATTTGCGCTACCTGGAACTGTTGACCTACCCGGTAGCGGTTGACCAGCCGGATGAACCATTTGTATTACTCAACGATTCAGGTGCGGACCTTTTCCTGATACAAGGTGGTCTACTGGGGTCGGGACATGAGTTTCCCAATCACCACACCCCCTTTAGCACCCGAGAAACTAACGTACGCCTGGCGCCCGGTGAAGACAGTGTATCGGTAGACCTGGATTGGACCTCAACCGAAGGGGTTTCATACCGCAAGACATTCACCTTTCATCGCAACAGTTATTACATCGACGTCACTTTTTCGGTCGACAACCAATCAGCCAGCGACTGGTCGGGGTACCAGTATCAGCAGATTCTGCGTACTCAGATTGTTGAGCCAAGTAGTGGTTTAGGATTTTTCGGCCGTTTGCCCAGTTACAAAGGCGGGGCGATTTTCACCCCCGAGGACAAGTACCAGAAAATCGATTTTGAAGACATGTCTGAGGCGAATCTTGCCCGTGCCACCCCTTCGGGTTGGGTCGCGATGTTGCAGCATTACTTCGTTGGCGCGCTACTGCTACAGGAAGACGACGCGGACTACGAGTTCTACTCCAACGTAACTCAACGCGACAACGCCCCACGCTATCTCATAGGCTATAAGACCACTCGCTCTACTAGCATTCCTGCTGGAGCGACGAGGACGTTGGGAAGCAGAATGTATGTAGGTCCCAAAGAAACACAGCGCTTGATCAAGGCTAATGCCAAATTAGAACTTACAGTGGATTACGGGTGGTTGACGCCCGTGTCCTCGCCGTTGTTCTGGATCATGACGTACATACAGCGCGTGGTGAACAACTGGGGGGTGTCGATCATTCTGCTGACCCTACTGGTCAAACTGGTGTTCTTCCCATTATCGGCCGCCAGCTACAAATCAATGGCGCGCATGAAAAAGATGCAGCCACGCATGAAAACACTGAAAGAGCGTTTCGGCGATGACAAGCAGAAATTCCAGCAGGCGATGATGGAGATCTACAAGAAGGAAAAGATCAATCCTCTGGGCGGTTGCCTTCCGATCGTAATACAAATCCCGGTCTTTATTGCTCTGTATTGGGTGTTATTGGAAAGCGTGGAGCTACGCCAGGCACCGTTTGCTTTGTGGATCGAGGACTTGTCGCTTCAGGATCCTTATTACGTGTTGCCTGTATTGATGGGTGCCTCGATGTTCGGGCAACAGTTGCTGAATCCCGCACCGATGGATCCGATGCAGCAAAAAATCATGATGGCCTTGCCACTGGTATTCACAGTTTTCTTTCTTTGGTTCCCTTCCGGGTTGGTGCTGTACTGGCTTGTCAATAACGTGTTGTCAATCGCGCAGCAATGGGTGATTACCCGAAAGATTCAGGCAGCTGACAGCAAGGCCTGAGCCGATCCCGCTCACGGATGATGCCGTGACCCAACTCTTAGACACCATCACCGCCAGAGCAACGCCGCCCGGTACCGGCGGTATTGGCATCGTTCGTGTCTCAGGGCCGCAGGTTCGGGCGATTGCCCGCAGTGTGCTGGGTAGTGTGCCAAGGCCGCGTCAGGCAACCGTTAGCCCCTTCCTGGATGGTACAGGCGACCCTTTGGACTACGGCCTTGCATTTTTCTATAAAGCACCGGCCTCCTATACTGGCGAGGATGTGCTCGAGCTCCACGGGCACGGCGGCGTGATAGTCATCGACCAAATGCTGGCGCGTGTTACGGCTTTGGGCGCTCGTCTGGCACGCCCTGGGGAATTCACAGAGCGGGCATTTTTGAATGGTAAGTTGGATCTTGCTCAGGCCGAGGCTGTTGCCGATCTCATCGACAGCCAAACGACCGCGGCGGCACGTTGTGCCTTGAGGTCCCTAAAAGGGGAGTTTTCACAGCAAATAGGGTGTTTATCGAAGATAATAGGCGAATTTAGAATGTATGTAGAGGCAAATATTGATTTCTCTGACGAGCCGGTCGTACCGCTTGAATCGGCCCAAGCGCAAGAAAGGATGGAAAAGGCCAAGGCACAATTATCCAAACTATTAGATCGGGCCCGGCCCGGCGCCCTGCTTGCACGAGGTGCCAGTGTAGTGCTCTCGGGCGCGCCCAATGTTGGTAAGTCAAGTCTTTTGAATGCACTGGCTCGGATGGAGCGGGCCATCGTCAGCGCGATACCGGGGACAACTCGCGACTTGATCGAGGCCACTGTTGATATCGATGGGTTGGCGGTGTGTTTAACCGATACCGCTGGCCTTCGTAACAGCGTCGATGAGATAGAAGTTGAGGGTGTGCGTCGGGCCAGTGCAGCTATCGAGACCGCAGATCTGGTTTTAGAACTGATTGACGATTCCGATCCGATGGATCTGGCTAACCGAGTTGAGCCCCAAGCGGGGGATGAGAGGGCTCACTTATTTGTGTTCAATAAGTGTGACTTGAGCGGGCGCCCGTTTGGCCCTGCCAAGATGGGTGATGGTCGTTCAGGTGTTGCCATTTGTGCCACCACCGGCCAGGGGATCGCCAGCTTGGAGCAGGCAATAAAGATCCGCCTTGGTTATGTGGACAAAGGCGAGGATCTCATTATGGCCCGCCGCCGTCATCTCGATGCGTTGGAGCGCGCCATGGACCACCTCAATAAGGCACAGGACCATATCGGCATAGCGTTGGAACTGCTGGCAGAGGAGTTACGGCTTGTACAGCAGGCCCTGGGTGAAATCACCGGCGAGGTGACGGTTGACGATCTTCTGGGCGAGATATTCTCGACATTTTGTATCGGAAAGTGATTCAATTAATGTACTACATCGTAGTACATTTTATTACTCCGTTGAGATTGATTTTGTTCGATAACGCGACTGTCTTACTGCCCACGCCTTAGCCATACGTCGGTAACTATTACTTGGTAAGGCCTGAGCTGTCAGGCGGGTTGCGCGGTAAGTATCTTCCGGGGTGATGCCAGATTTTTCTAGGGCATCAAGCAGCAATTTAGGCTGGTATTGCGCGAGATAACCCAGGAGCCACCATTCCGGCGGCGGTTTTCGTTTGGCTGGCATAAGTAATTGTACTACAAAGAGGTACAAAAAAATAGCGGGAGGCGACCAAGATCAGCTCCTGGGAAATGAAAAGCGGATCGACCCAATACTGGTGGAAGTGGGTTTGATGGCGTGATGAACGCCCAAAAGTGTCAGTCGGGGATGAATTTAAAAAGAAAAGTGCTCTGGTCCAGTTTGGAGTGGAGTTACACCAAACCAGGGGCAGACCGGGAACGGGGAATTGGGAGCGTTGGTCAAACAGTAACCGGTTGGAAAGCGGTCGAAGGGTCTCCGGGAGGCCTTAGGATTGGTAAGAAAACTGCCACAACGTGTAAGATCAGCGCAATACAATATTTCTGAAGGCAGCCCCGACCAGATCGGCTGCCGCGAGCAACGGAGAACGGACCAGCGATGCTAGCGAATAAGCGATCCGACG
>JAAZZE010000060.1 GCA_014239255.1 Gammaproteobacteria bacterium | reverse complement strand
GGTCGATAATTTTTGCAGCGAGTGCGATAACCCACGGTGGAGGGTGTACGTCATCGTCGAGGCGCCGGCGGTATGTGGGGACGGCGTGGTAGACGACGGCGAGGCTTGCGATTACGAGGGCTATCAGTGCGCAGGCGGGCGGGCAACGGCGAGTCGTGAAGCTCGATATTACAACTTCGACGCCGTTTACCGCGAAGCTCTAGAATGCCGAGGATGCAGTCAGGAGGTCCACGTCGGACACTATTGGGCACGCGGTTGGTATAATCGGTACCGCTGGGCAAGCGACTATATCGAGGACGCACCACCCGGTATGCCAAGCAGGTATACGGGCCGTGACAACGAGATGCCGTGGCGTAAGACCCCAGCGCAAGCAGGCTTCCGTACATGCTTTTTGCCCTAGTGATTCGTCATGATCATCACCGCACCTGGCTGAGCCAATACTCCGGGTAAACCAACCCCCCTATCCCCCGGTCATCAACCAGCGGGTAGGGGATTTAAGGAATCCCCAATCGCCTTAAGATGTAAACGTAATAACGTCGTACGCCTTTTTTGCGTGCAAGCCTCTAACTGCCATGCCTGCGTGCATAACAAGCCCTGACTATTGCCTGACAGCGGTCCTTGTTACATCAGCGGTGAGCATCTACTAAAGTCGCCAAAAGAAAATGGACTAAACAGGGTTAAACTTAGACGAATCCTTGACAGACCTCTAACAATACTGTCTGTTTTCCATTTAATTACAACGGCTTATCATTCCTGTTGGCAATATTTCAGAATAAACAGGCCCAAAACCCATGAATAGTTCGAAAAGACTGCTAAATATTGCTTGTCTCCAAACCAGTCCGCAGCCGGAATTCCAGTCCGCGCTTGATCTGGCGGTATCGCTCGCTGAAGAAGCAGTGGCAAAAGGTGCTGAATTCATCACCACGCCAGAATATTGCGGGGGACTGAAAACACAAGGTCCGGCTTTTACTCCACCCAGTGCACCGGAAGAATCTCATCCTGTTTTAAACGGGCTGAGGACTTTTGCAAAGAATAAAAAGAAGTTCTTTCTCATCGGCTCAATCGCTATTAATGGCCCTGATAATAAGATTCTCAACCGGAGTTTTGTTATTGATGACAAAGGAAACATCATAAGCCGATACGACAAAATTCATCTGTTTGACGTCAATCTCTCTGAGCGACGATCATACCGTGAAAGCGCATCTGTTCATGGTGGAAACAAAGCCGTTATCTGCAAGACACCTTTTGCAATGATGGGGCAAACAATCTGCTACGACCTTCGTTTTCCGAATCTATATCGGGAGTTGTCTCAATCGGGTGCAGAAATTTTGTTTGTCCCGGCGGCTTTTACACAAAAGACCGGACAGGCCCATTGGCACGTGCTTAACAGAGCGCGAGCAATAGAAAATGGGGCTTTTGTCGTTGCGCCATGCGCCATCGGAAAAGTCGATGGTGGCGGAGCAAGCTATGGACACTCATTGATCATTAATCCTTGGGGTGAGATTCTTGCCGATGGAGGCGATCAAGTTGGTGTTATTAATGCTGTGATTGACCTGGACGAGGTTGGGACAGCCCGTCAACGCATACCCAGCCTGCGCCATGACAAATCTTTTGACATAACAGAAGATATTGAAATAAAAGCCACACGATAACCCGGCGCTGGGAGCGCTGAGCCAACAACCGAATCACTTCGAATAAAGACCGAGGAGTGCCATGAACCAAGTTTCCAGTCGGATCGCCCCTCTGGAGGTTGTTGCTATGCCCGGAAAACAAAAGGGCTTGGAGGGTAAGAGATATTTCTATAACATGTCTTTTACTGTGCGCCAACTCTCATTGAGCAACTGGGCTTTCCCTGGGCATTCTCGAACAAACCAGACAAAGAGTGCTTGCCAATCAATTCAACAATCAGTTGCATTGTAAATTTCGATTTCTTTAGACTCGGCCTATGTTTACTGAAACCCTCTAATCCGGAAATAGTATGGAAACTGCTTTAACCCCTATTGAGTTCGCCCGCCGCGCAAAAAGGCTTTACGCAGACCGTGAGGCGGTTGTAGACGGAGACCTGCGATTTACCTACGGTGAGTTTCTGGAACGGTGCGACCGTTGGTCATCGGCACTGCAAACCCTTGGTGTCCAACAAGGCGATCGAGTAGCCTATATTGCCCCCAACACACATTCGCACCTGGAAGGATATTACGCAGTCCCGCAGATCGGTGCCGTGCTGGTCCCCATCAATTACCGACTACAGCCCAATGATTTTGAATACATCATTAACCACTGTGGTGCAAAAATGGTCTGTGTTCACCCGGATTATATTCCCGCTATTGACGAGATCCGGGCTAACTTGCCATCGGTCGAAACGTTTGTCGCGCTGGAGGGTTCCGGCGAGGGATGGATCGAATACGAGTCAACACTTCAGTCCCATACCCCCGCTTTCACCGCAGTTGAGATAGATGAGTCAGATCTCATTACCATTAATTACACCAGCGGGACCACCGCGCGGCCCAAGGGGGTCATGATTACCCACCGCAACGCGTACCTTAATATCATGGGAACCCTGGTCCATCATCACCTGACCCCAGCTGATCGGTATTTGTGGACCTTGCCTATGTTCCATGCAAACGGTTGGACATTCACCTGGATTAATACAGCCCGGGGTATGGCCCATGTTTGCCTGCGCAAAGTTGAACCGGCGTTCATCTTCCAACTCATCAAAGAAGAAGGCATCACCATGTTCTGCGCGGCTCCAACGGTGCTGATCGGCATCGCGAATGCGCCAGAAGAGATCAGAGCGGATGCCCCGCGCGGAGTACGACTTTTTACAGCAGGCGCCCCACCCGCAGCCGCAACCATTGAACTGGTAGAGCGAGAGCTAGGTTGGGAACTGACTCATGTTTACGGATTGACTGAGACAGCCCCTCTCATCACTTTTTGCGAACCCCGCCCGGAGCACAACGACCTCTCCCTTACAGAACGGGCGAAAATTAAGGCACGGCAGGGGGTAGAACTTGTGAGTTCCGGAGAACTCCGCGTGGTAACCGAAGATGGCGCTGAGGTTCCCAACGACGGTCAAACGCTCGGCGAAATAACCGTTCGCGGAAATGTCGTGATGTTAGGCTATTACAACGATCCGAAAGAAACGAATGCAGCCATCAGAGACGGCTGGTTCCATAGCGGTGATGCCGCAGTTGTCAATCCCGACGGATTTGTTGAGATTCGAGATCGGTTTAAAGATGTGATTATCAGCGGAGGCGAAAACATCTCCTCGGTAGAGCTTGAAGGCTGCTTATTCACTCACCCTGCTGTCCAGGAAGTTGCAGTGGTTGGTGCTGCGCATGAAAAATGGGGCGAGACCCCACATGCCTTTGTCGTTCTAAAAAGCAATGCCAAAGTCAGCGCTGATGAGCTTAAACTTCATGTCCGTGAGCGGTTAGCCCACTTTAAAGTGCCACACCTAGTCAGTTTCGTCGAAGATCTACCAAAGACCGCTACCGGTAAAGTACAAAAGTACGTATTAAGAGGCCGTAAGGCTGGGATCGCACAACAATAGAGCTTCTGCAGGAGATTGCGAGCCTCCGGTCCTTTGCAACATCACTTAACCGGTCAGGTTTCGCCAATGCGGCTCGCCAAAGATCTCTTGGGGCATATGGCTGATCCAAGAGATTAGATTAATTAACCTCATGGGGTCAGAGTGTTCTGGCTCGAGCTTTAAATTCTCCCTTTGACAAGAAATCTGAATCAAGTACATTTTCCCTACGCACTACCAAAGGAGATTAACTATGTATTACCGAATAACCACCTTTACCTTCGATGCAGATAGAGAAGACGAAGTGATGGCCGTTGCTCATGCTGCTACTGATAAGCTGACAGCCATCGCGGGTATACAGTCAGGCGTTATTATTCGAGTTAGCCCGGGCAAGACGATTACTATCGCATCCTACGATACCCAAGAATCCGCTGCGGCTGCCCAGCCCCAGATTCAGGCAATTCTGGGGCAGTTGGCTGGTATGTTGACCGCGCCTCCCGAGGTTCAAGAAGGGCCGGTCCTTTTGGATTTCTTTTAAGCCCACGTTACCAAAACTTAGATAACCCTAAGCCCCGCCCTGGCGGGGCTTCCTTTTGGTGCAATAGATGTCAGTCCGGTAGGGTGGTCCGATACCCATACCAAGGCAACGAATCTGGCTAAACCGCTGAGTTAATAAAAACCCAGCGTCTGCGGGGTTTGATATCGGTAATATATTTGGCCTTTAGTGCTCACCTTTTTTGGAAAAATAGTAGAAATGAACAGTCTTGATATAGGTGGCAAAAAATAATACAGCAACAACCCAGATATATTCCATAAGCACCTCGGAAAAGAACGCGCCACATAGCAAACCGAACGTTACGGTGGTTGTTTTAAACCAGATTAAATCCAATGGTGACCACAACTTAGTTTTCAACAGTTTCATCTGCTATTCCCCAGAAACTTCAAACCTCGTTTTTCAGCTCTCATAACTTGTCTCTTATAAATCTTTTAAGACTCAGGTGTATTATCGAATTGGTATGTCAAGTGTGAATATTCTGCAACCACTAATCCCTAATAAAAAGGCGTGGGCCAGTCTCAGCAAAGCGAGCACAGTTGATGATCGACTTTCTTCGTTGCACCTACGAATTCTCGAGCAAAAAAATGATGCCAACTCAGTTCTCTAAGTCAGGCAAACGGCTAGAGCAGTCGAAAGCTTTGAGACAATTTCATCAATATGCTCGTCTTCCAAAATAAACGGTGGCGCCAGCAGCACATGGTCTCCATTCTTTCCATCGCGGGTACCAGACATTGGATAACAAATAAGGCCAGCCGCAAAAGCGGCCTTTTTGACCTTCCCAGCCAACTCGATCGTAGGATCAAATGGGGTTTTAGTCTCCCTGTCTTTTACCAACTCGAGCGCCAGGAACAGCCCACGGCCCCGAATATCACCCACATGGGGATGTGAACCAAACTGGGCTTTGAGCGCTTTATCGAGTTTGTCGCCCATTTGGCGCACGCGTGGCACAAGATTACGCGTGAGGATCGCCTGAACAACAGCATAACCGGCCGCACTTACCACAGGATGGCCCAGATAGGTATGGCCATGCTGAAAAAATCCGGAGCCATTCTCGATGGCCTCGTAAATCTTGGTTGTACACAGCATCGCACCGATGGGCTGATAACCTGCCCCCAGGCCCTTGGCAATACACAATATATCCGGTACCACGCCATCTGCCTCGCAGGCAAAAAGGTGCCCCGTTCGACCCATGCCACACATCACTTCATCCAGAATCAACAACACACCGTAGCGATCGCAGATCTGCCGTATACGTTTAAAGTAACCCTCCACTGCTGGGACAGCACCGGCCGTAGCGCCAACGACAGGCTCGGCCAGAAATGCCATGACGGAATCTTTGCCCAATCTGAGAATCTCATCCTCCAGCTCCTGGGCGACGCGTTGGCCATAGTCAAAGCTCGTTTCGTTCTCGTGCCGATCAACGTATTCATAGCACGGCGATATATGTGTGACATCAACCAGTAGCGGTGAGAATTGCTCTCGGCGCCATTCGTTGCCACCCACCGCAAGCGCCCCCAGCGTATTGCCATGGTAACTCTGACGCCGCGCAATCAGATGACATCGCTGGGTTTCGCCTTTTTCGACAAAATACTGACGGGCAAGTTTGATGGCCGCTTCAGTGGCTTCTGATCCACCCGATACAAAAAGAACCCGGCCTAGCTCGCCTGGCGCATGATCGATGAGAAGATCAGCCAGTTTCTCGGTGGGCTCGGAGGTAAAAAAACCCGTATGGGCAAAAGCGAGCTTGCCGACTTGATCCTGAATGGCAGCAATAACATCCGGGTCACCATGGCCCAGGCAAGACACCGCTGCACCACCGGAGCCATCAAAATAGCGTTTGCCCGAGACATCGATCAAATAACAACCCTCGCCTCCCACAGCCATTGGCGGTGACAATTTGGTATGACGGGGAAAAACGTGAGACACCTTAATCTCCTGCTGGCTGTACGGCGTAGAGTTTATACTGGTAACGCACGAAATGGGTCTTGTAAGAGATTCCGCTGACTCTATCTACTTTGTTGAGTGCAGCCACATAACAGAGGGCTCCGACGAAAATTAAAAAAAGTACTCTATACGCCCGGTCACCGGATAGAGCCTGATCTGGGACTAATTGTGATGAGGGTCACCTAAGATCCTCGGAAAGGAAATTTCAGTCTACTGGTGCACGTGGCATATATGCCCTGAAACTTATTAACCCGGTTAAACTAGATTGCGGATAACAACCATCGCTTTGGAGGGATATATGCACATCCAGATTATTAATTTCAATCTAGAGGGAATTAACCGTGCCGAGTACGATGCGGTCTGTAACGATCTTGCTGGGACGTTTGCTGCGGTGCCAGGCCTCGTTTCAAAACATTGGCTGGCTGATGACGACAACAATACCTATGGCGGCGTCTATATCTGGGAGGATCGAAACGCCTATGAAACCTTTGTTAATTCAGAATTTTTTTCCATGGTTGGCTCCAATCCAGCCCTGGCTAATATCGTGTCAAAGGATTTCGATGTGATTGAAGGTCCGACTCGGGTGACGCGGGGACTCTAGTTCTAAATCAACTTTGAGCCTAAGCAAACGAAGCATGCCTTAAACTGTTTTGTTTACTTAATCGGCCAACTCTTCGCATCGCCGGAGCCCATGATCTGACTTTCCAGTGTCCCTGACTAAGGTTCCACGGCAGGGGCTATACTTGTGCGACCAAGATGCAATCAACAGGACATTTAAATGGATTGGAGGATTACCGTACTGCTTATTGCAGCCCTCTGGATGGCCTACGCAGTCGTTCAGTGGCTAAAGTAAACAACCCATTATTTTGTTAGTTGCCACCAACAAGTCGCCGGATACAGCGACTTGTTGGTGAAGAAAAGGAAACACCTATCGGGGTGGCAATGTTGCGGTCAGCGCTTAAATTGAGACAGCAACGTTCCCGGTCCAGATGTCGATTGAATCTCCGTCGATCGCGCCTTCGGCAATCATCTTACCGAAGACTCCCATCGCAACGGCAGTAGCCGCCTCCATGGTAGCGGAATCAGGATACTTAGCAACGACCACGCCATTGCCGTCATCATCCATAGCAATATCAATGATGTCAGCACCAGCTGCTGCGACTTCTTCGCGAGCCTCTTCTGCCATCGTTACCGCTTTGTCTACGTCTGGACTTGTAAAACGAGTGATTCTATAAACTGTCATGTCAATATTCTCCATCACTTTATGTTAATTTGTATTCGCAACACTTACTTTAATAAAACTCAGCGCAGCACGACACCATTTTTTTAATTTCCATTAAGGCTGTTAAAAATTGTTAATGCCAGTCCACTTTTTTACAAGCATACCGGGTTTTGCATTTTAACCCCGATATCGTAAGATAGAGTTCCATTCAAAGTACAAGGGGTTTCAAATGCTAAAGAAGTACAACGATACACCCGCTGCGATCGCTTTGGTTTTATTTACCCTGGGTGGCGCATTTTATGTGGCCCAACTTCTTTTTATGACTGAGGCCTGGCTGGCGGAAAACGGTATGGGGACAGAGTCGGTTGTGCTGGCCCGTGTCCTCGGTTTTACCTGGCTTGGAATTACCATCGGCCTGATTCGGACCTTTATCAATGGTCCTGATGGCAGTAGTACGTTCTTCATGGCGCTCGTGATTGCCCAGATCGGCATCTTAATAAACCTTTGGCACCAGCACCTGACAGGTGCACCCGCAGTCTTTGATGATGCAATAATCGTCTCCGTGCTGACGGCGTTATTACTGATCGGATATCTAAGGGTACGCTCTAGGCTCTAACCCAAAAAATGAATGAGGCTGGCAATTACCAGTCGATAAATAACCCCGCCTCGGCGGGGTTATTTATTTCATTCCGGATAACTGGTGTGCCCTTGCCTCGTTGGATAACGCGGTGAGTTTGTTGCCTGGAAAAGGTTATGGCACAGCCTTAATGGCATAGATGCTTAACTCTACCGGACCAAAAACAGATTCCGGTCAAACTGGGTAAGGCACTCTACACCGGTTTTGGTGACTGCAACCGTCTCGCTCAACTCAATGCCCCACCCGTCCATCCACATGCCCAGCATTACGTGCAGAGTCATACTGGGCTCGAGCACAGTGTCCTCGCCTGCACGCAGGCTTACGGTATGCTCACCCCAGTCTGGAGCGTACCCAACCCCAATGCTGTAACCGATGCGACTTTCCTTAACCAGACCGTAACGATCCAATACACCTTGCCAGGCGCGATGCACCTCGCCGGCCAAAATACCAGGGCGGATGCAGTCCAGAACCGCCTCTAGGCCTTCCTTTACGGCGCCAGCGGTGTCGTAAACTTTTTGCGTACCCTGTCCAAGTTGCACAGTACGTGCGAGACCGGCGTTATATCGTTTACGGGCGCCGCCCAACTCCAGGGCCACCGTCTGGTTCGTTGTAAAAGGGTCATCTGTCCACAGGGGATGTGCAGTAGCAGCCGCCTCGCCTGCGAGAATCAATGGGCAAAGCGCAGTCAAATCTCCGCCTACTTCATCTACGCCGCTAACTTGTGCTGCGAGCACCTTCGACACAAGATCGCACTGGCGAACGCCTGGTGCGATGTATTCACAGGCTACGGTCATCACATGGCTGGCGATGCGAGCCGCCTGTCGCATCGTGTGAATCTCAGCCTCACTTTTTACTACCCGACACCAGTTTACCAGCAGATCCGCATCAATCCATGCTGCCCCGGGCAGTCCGTGTTGTAGCCGGTCTAGGGCCTTAAACGAGAAAAAATAGACATCACTCTCGAAACCTATTCGTTTATCAGAGATCCCAAATTCTTTGAACGACTTGGCAATTGCATCCATGGGATGTACATCATCGCGCTGAACCAGATCCTCTGCATACGGCCGGACACTCTCAGAGCCCAGGTACGTAGTCAATGGAACAGATCCGGCATCCATCTGCCGCCCTAACCAGACTGGTGGGTGATCATGCAACACCAGCATTACTTGGGGCACATAAAACGACCATGCATCAAACCCGGTTAGCCAGTTCATATTGGCAGGATCTCCGATCACCATAGCGTCAAGATCTCTCCCATTCATCGCGGTGCGTACCCGCTCCAGGCGTTGTTGATACTCCTGTCGATCAAAAGGCACAGTCATTGGGTCTACTCTCCTATTTAAAGTGCGGCTAACGATTGGGACGACAACGATCTGGCTTCGGCAGACTTCAAACTGAAACCATTTTCACCTCGGAGATCAGTATACCGATTGGCAAGATAAAACCATACCGGACAGCGACTATACTCTGGCACCGTTTCTTCTTCGAAGTATCACACAGTCGGTATCTATGCAAAAAAATCCTATCCTCCTCACAGCATCAGTCATCCTTATTGTGGCCTTTCTCGTGATGCTGCTGGCCTATGGAGTCCGACACTCATTTCCAGTATTTTTTCCTTTTATTCTCGATGAATACAACTGGGCGCGTGGCGATACTGCGCTGATGTTTTCAATACATTTACTGGTTTATGGTATATGCGCCCCTATTACCGGTTTACTGGTTACTAGAATACCTGCCAAGTCGCTGTTGCTCTTTGGTATCGTCCTGCTCGGTCTTGCTGCTGCGGCCTGTTCCTATGCGACTCAACTGTGGCACTTTTATATTTTGTTTGGTGTCCTGGCCCCTATTGGCCTCTCTTGTGTTGGCTCGCCTGTTCTTAATCCGACCATAATGAACTGGTTCGTCCATCGTCGCGGCACGGCACTGGGCCTGGCTCAAACCGGGGGCGGTTTGAGTTTTGTTTTTGTATTCCTGATGGAGTTTGTAATTGAAGGAGTGGGCTGGCGCCTTGCTTATGTTGTGATGGGTCTAATCACGGTTGGTGTTCTGCTACCCATCGTACTCGCGGGTTATCGGTTTACACCACAGGAGTGCGGGCTAGAACCCATCGGAACACCAAAATACCCGATAAAAACTAAAGAACCTGGATCAACGCCGGAAACAAAACCCGAAAACTGGACAACCAAAAGTGGTTTAACGAGTAGTTCGTTGTGGCTGCTGTTTATCTCGAATATGCTGTTCTGGGGAACAGGCTGTTACCTGGTTCTGGCTCACCAGGTTAAATACGCAATTGACATTGGTTATAGCCCTGCGGTCGCGGCCTCCACCACCGCATTTTTTGGAGTGTCGATGGTTATTGGCCAGGCGGCAGCTTTTGTATCAGATCATATTGGGCGCGAGAATACTGTCCTTGCTGCCTCTATCCTAGCGGCCATCGCCCTTATTATGCTGATTGGTCTCAAACCTGGGTCTGGCCTTTTCGCGCTTTACAGTTTTGCGGTGCTTTTTGGACTAGGATCAGGGCTTTTTGCTGTTTGTGTTTTTGTCGGCGCCGCTGACATTTTTTCTGGCCGTCATTTCGGCCTGTTTAACGGCATCGTGCTGGCAGGGATGGGGTTCGGTGGCGCATTCGGTCCCTGGCTCGGGGGGCTGCTTTTTGATATCTTTGATTCCTACTACTACTCGTTCCTGTTTGCCCTTGGCAGTTTTGTACTTTCATTCGTCGCATTCTACGCGGCTGCACCGCGTCGATATGTAGCTCGTGGCTTCGGTTAAATCCTGATAAAACTGCTTGCTCTGTATCGCAAAACTAGCGTTACCCAGGCCTACTGCGGCTTCAACTCAACCTCGATGAAAGACATGTTTTCTGATCCTCGATTGATCACATTATGCTCAACTCCTGCCTTGCGCTGATAGGCTTGCCCGGCTGAAATATCCACCTCGCGCGCAGTGCCGCCAGGTTCTTCAAGTAACATGTCGAGATCGGTGATCGCTGTGATCACGTAGTCATACTCGTGTCGATGCCATCCAGTCTGCGCGCCGGGAGTAAAATCAAAGCGTGTTACCCGGACCTGGTCGTTATCAATCAGTGGCACTGTTGCTGCAGTCTCCCGATCTACCATATTTGGACTCCTCTTTTTGGGCGGATCGCTGTTCATACGCCACCACCCGCTATTATCTCCTTGCACGCAATATCTCTTTGTATGCGGTGCACGTCAATGGATAACGCACGCGTCACTGCTAAGATATCAGGTTCACTGACAACTGATCAACAAACATGTCGCCAGATATTGTAATTGTAGGAGCGGGAATAACAGGTTGTGCAACGGCCTATGAGCTTTCCAAAGCGGGCTTGAAGGTCGAGGTCATCGAAAAATATACTCCCGCTGCCATGGCATCCGGGTGGACTCTCGGGGGCGTACGTCAATCCGGCAGGCTTCAACCTGAACTGCCATTGGCGAAATACTCGGTAGAGCAATGGAGTCAACTCAGTCATACGCTGGATTACGACACCGGTTATATGCAAGAAGGAAACCTGCGTTTAGCCCGAAATGAAGCAGAGGTGAAAGCAATTGAAACGCTGGTCAAAAAGCAAAAGAACAGTGGATTGGATATTGTTTACCTTTCTGACCTTAAAGAAATTCAAGCTATAGCACCATGCGTCTCCAGCGACATACTCTCGGCATCTTTTTGTCCAACGGATGGCCACGCCGATCCCGTTGCCACGGTCATTGCCTATAAAGAGGCTGCACAAAGAAATGGAACTGTGTTTCGGATCGGTGAGTCGGTAGAGGCTTTATCGGCTGAAGGTAATAAATTGAGCACCGTGACCACCAGTAGGAGGACAATCAAGACAAGTCGGTGTCTTCTGGCGTGCGGCGTTGGGGTCAATCAGTTGATCCAACGATTTGGAATACAAGTACCCCTTTCTTTTGCAATAGCAACTGTTATCCAAACAGCGCCGGCAGCCTCGCTTTTAAGGCCAGTTCTTGGCGTTGCCGATGGCGCAGTCACGCTGCGCCAGGAAAGAGATGGTAAATTTCGATTGTCGAGTGGCGTACAGAAATGGAACGGTAAGTTAGTCGAGAAGGATGGACGGCCGTATGTATTCCCATCCAGTGAAAAAGTCTATTCAACCCTGAAGGCAGGGTTTGAGATCTGCCCCAGTCTCAAAGGCCTGCAGATGCAAAAGTTCTGGGGTGGAGCCATCGATCTTACCCCCGATGCGCTGCCCGTTCTAGATAGACTTCCGGGAGTAGAGGGTATTTATCTGGCCAGCGGCTTTTCAGGTCATGGCTTTGGCATTGCACCGGCTGTAGGCCATATCCTGGGCCGCCTTATTCTGGGGGAAGTCCCCGACCTTGCGTTTCGAAGCTTTGCACTTGAGCGATTTGAAAAGAACCAATCCCATACAAATCCAGAACCAGTTGTAACCTTGCATGGCTGAAAAGTATCACCGGATCCACTCTCACGGTATTATTCAATGCCCATGACAGACCCCGACAAACTTGATGCGATCGTCGCCCAGGCGGTAAAAAGCCGCGATGCGCGCGAGCGTGATTATCGTGCGCAATCTCTAAAACTCCATCCGTGGGTATGCGGGCGCTGTGGGCGCGAATTTACCCGCAAAAATCTGCATGAATTGACCGTTCACCACAGGGACCACAACCACGATAACAACCCCGCAGATGGCAGCAACTGGGAAAACCTGTGTTTGTACTGCCATGACAACGAGCATGCCCGTTATGTGGATGCGGTCCCCGGTGCCGAACCGGTTAAATCAACCACCGTTACTCACAAAGGGCTGGCGGGCCTCGCCGATCTGCTCAAAAAAGATTCGTAATGGTGTGGCTAGTCGCTCCCGCTAGGACTCGTCCTGGTTTTCTGTTGATCAAGATCCCACATAGGCCACTGCCTCTACCTCTACCAGCATGGTCGGCTCTGCCAAACGGGCTTCGACGGTTGTCCTCGCCGGTGGATCAGTCGGGAATACCTTTGCGAACTCCTCGTTCATGGTCTGGAAATCACGTATATCCGCAAGGTACACAGTGCACTTGAGCACATCATTCACGGTGGCCCCACCTTCAGCCAAGACCGAGACAACATTTTTAAGGGTCTGGCGAGTCTGAGCCGCCACATCGCCAACGCCGGTGACCTCTCCGGTCTCATCCCAGGCTACCTGACCTGCGGTAAACACAAGGCCGCCACCTGTTGCGCCAGGAGAGTATGGATAAGTTGGACGCGGCTGAAAATCTAAATTCTTTGGGCAAAGTATTTTCTTTGGCATATTGCTCTACTCTTAGTATTGGTTTCGCACCGGCTGTGACTTGGACGCCTTCATTACATAAGCCCTGTCATGACATAAGCCCTGTCATGCCGAGTCCGACACCCTGATTTCTATTGCTGTTGGCATGCCATGATTACAAGGGTTATTGACTTGGGGACAATTGGAGATAACAACCAGGGCATTCATGTTCGCCTGTAAGGTGACGATAGCGCCCGGCTGCGCCTTACTGGGAACAAAAACTGTATCTGCCAGTTTTCGTTCGGACGTTATCGGTACATCACAGAAAAAATTGATATTGGGGACAATATCTTTACGGCCCAACTGGAATGCCTTGAGTCCTTTGAGGAAGTTTTCCCTGCACCCGGTGACACCCTCAACCGCGTAAAGCATTCGGTTGCTGGCTTCACTACAACAACCCCCAATTGTGTCATGACCACCAAAGGTGTCTTCAACTATCGAAAAGATCGGACGTGCTTCGTCCGAATAAAGGGTATGCCCCTGCGTCAATTTAAGTGTCAATGCGGCTTTGAGAGTATTAGGCGCATGATACCGTTCATCGGGCCTGTCGGCGTTGTAGCATAAAAAATCAACCCCTTGCCCTCCTTCCAGATCGGTAATCCTAAGGTAGTGGTCCTGCGGGATAACCCCCGACCAGTATCCACCAGGTTCAATTAGATTCGACTCGGTCATTTTCTTTCTCATTCGTTATCAATCAGGCAGGTTTTTTTCCCTCTTTGGACGCCCGTCTTACCCAATTGAATGCTGGGTACATTAAACAGAATGTTCAATAGTAGTTCGAAACTGCTTGGAGAAAACGTCACATTGTTATAGATTGCACTCGGAATCACACGCGCCCGTAGCTCAGCTGGATAGAGTACCTGGCTTCGAACCAGGTGGTCGGGAGTTCGAATCTCTCCGGGCGCGCCATATTTTTCAATTACTTAACCGATTTTCCCCAATTTGAACCTTGCAGTTGAACGACGGCCTCCTGACAGATTCCTATACCTCAAGGCGGTAATCGATAGTTGTGGAGCCAGCTGATGAACCGCTGGCCCAATACTGAACTGACCAGCCGCCTTGGGATTCCTTATCCAATTATTCAGGCGCCGATGGCTGGTGCATCAACACCGGCGCTCGCCATTGCTGTCTCGAAAGCCGGTGGACTGGGCTCTCTTGGCCTCGCCATGCATACCGAAGAGGCCCTACGGGCTGACTGTGTCGCAGTGTCCACTGCTACCAATGCGCCCTATAACGCCAACTTCTTTGTTCACAGTGAGCCTGTCGATGATCTGGAGCGCGCTGCCGATACCCGCTCGTTGCTTGCACCCTACTATCGTGAACTGGGGCTCGGCGAAGTACCTGATGCGATAACGCCGGCACCGTCTTTCAATGACATCCATCTGCAGGCCTTGCTTGATCTTCGCCCGCCAGTAGTGAGTTTTCACTTTGGGCTACCGAATGATAATGCCTTTAGGGCGATCAAAGCCGCCGGACTATTCACCTTGTCCTCGGCAACCAATGTGGCCGAAGCCCGTGAGCTCGAAGCGCGAGGTGTCGATGCCGTTATTGCGCAGGGCTTCGAAGCCGGCGGGCATCGCGGCACTTTTTCAAAACCGTATGAAAGGGGTCACGTAGGCACCCTGGCACTGGTACCGCAGGTTGTCGACGCGGTATCCGTACCCGTGATTGCGGCAGGTGGCATCGGTGACGGTCGCGGCATCGCTGCTGCGCTTGCCCTTGGTGCAAGTGCCGTGCAGCTTGGCACGGCATTTCTGACCTGTCCTGAATCAGCCGCACATCCACTTTACCGCCGAGCCCTCAACGAGGCCGCAGACGATACACCACGGATCACACACGCTTTCTCCGGCCGACCGGCTCGAGGTCTGGCAAACCGTTATTTGCTTGAGATGGCAGGTCATGAAGCCCGCTATCCAGATTTTCCAATTCTCAATAGTCTGACAGGACCACTGCGTAAAGCCAGCGCAAAGGAAAACAGCCCCGATTTTCTATCTTTATGGGCGGGGCAAAGTGCCGCGATGTCGAGAAATCTGCCCGCCTGCAAACTGATTCAACTGTTGGTTGCAGAAACAGAATCTGTCCTAGAGGGTCTGGCAACAAAACGTTAACTGCACGCGTACCCAAACTGTACA
>JAAZZE010000005.1 GCA_014239255.1 Gammaproteobacteria bacterium | reverse complement strand
AGTGGGCAAGGTTCTCGCCGCGCTCAGCCACCAAAGTAGCGCCCAGCAGCACGCCACTGATCTTGTCGGCGTAAAGGCGCACAATGCCGCGGTTAGCGCCCATGACCAGGGCCCGGCCCACCGGCCCCAGTCGCATCTCGCCGATGGCTGTGGTATCAGGATCAAGGTCAGCCAAGGATGCGCCCACTGTACAGATATTGGGTGAGGTGAAGGTAATCGCCAACGAAGTTTTGCGGACAAAAGCAAGGCTTTTAGTATGCGCGGCGTTATAACCCGCGATACGGCCCTCATCGGCCGCCTCGTGCAGAATCTGGTCGCTGCCGCTGATATCCCCGGCTATAAATACACGATGATCGCCACAGCGCATGGTGTTTCTGTCAAACACCGGGATCCCCTGGGCATCGAGTTCGATTCCGGCGTTTTCAATCGCCAGCCAGTCGAGGTTGCTCTGACGGCCCATGGCAGCCAGCACCTTATCAACCACCACCGCTTGCTCGCCGGCGCTGACACGGATACGGCCCTCATCCTCAAAGAGTTCGACCTCATGCCCAAGCCAGATTGGAAAGGCGCGCTCCATCAGTTCGATAGCGCTGCGGCGGGCGTCAGGGTCCCTCAGACCCGCTATGGTATCGAGCATATCGATGCCAGTCACCGAAACCCCCAGGTGTGCCAGCGCCTGGCCAATCTCCAGGCCGATCACACCAAGACCAACCACAGCGATCGCATCGGGCAGATCTTCTTGCTCAAAAATCGTATCACTGGTGAGAATACGCTCGCCAAAATCCACCCAGGCCGGCGGCACTGCCGGGCGAGTACCACAGGCAACCACAATGCTGGCAGCACGAATCGTGTCCTCGCCCACCTGCAGTACGCCTGGCTCAATAAATCGAACATAACCATCGATGAACTCGTCGCCCATCTGGTCGGTGGTATGGCCCAGCACCCGGTCAACCAGGATATCGCGTAAGTCTCGGACGTGCTCCAGCGTATCCGGCAAAGATGCTGACAGGCTTTCGCCTCCCTCGATGCCCTCTCGGCCAAAAATCTCGCGTCGATGCAGATCATGAGCAACTTGTATCAGCGCCTTGGAGGGCATGCAACCGACCCGGGCACAGGTCGTGCCCAGTTCGCCGCCGTTGATCAGTACAAAATCCTTGCCGGCGCGCTTCACCTGGCCCATTGCAGCTAGACCGGCAGTACCGGCACCAATGATGACGACCTCAACGTTGCGCTCCACGGTGACTTATTCGGGTAACCCGTCTATCGATCTACGCAGGCGAGTACTTCGACCAGTTGGGCCAGATCATGCACTTCAGCATGTGGTGTCTCATCATGCGTCCAGTCATCGCCATTGCGGTTGATCCACGCCGCCCTAAGCCCTGCCTGTTGTGCGCCGATAACGTCCTCCAGGGGGTGATCACCCACGTGCAGTACATGTGCCGGGTCGGTCTTGAGCAACTCGCAGGCCATGTGAAAGATTCTACAATCGGGTTTTTTCACCCCGGCAGCACTGGCGCTGATCTGGCCGTGAAAATAACTGCCAATACCCAAACGTGAGACATCGGCATTACCATTGGAAACAGCGACCACTGCAAAACGCTTACTTAACGCCGACAGCGCAGGCACGACATCCGGGTAAAGTGTCACATCATGGCGCAACTCCAGAAAACGACCGACCAGATCGTGTGACGCCTGCGGGTCATAGCCATATTGACTCAACAAACGTTCGAAAGACACGCGGCGCAACTCAGTCAGATCATGCGCGAGGTCAGGACGGCTTTGGTGCATGTCGTTGCGCAGCCGGCGTAAGTCCTGGGCATCATGGTTCTGGCCAATCAGCGGAAAGGTCTTGCTGATATGCTGGTGCAAAACAACTTCGGCACGATCGATCACTGGCCAGATCGCCCACAAGGTGTCATCCAGATCCAGCGAGATCGCCTGTATGTGCTTCATCCGTTTAATGCAAAGTTCAATTTGTCTCGCAACTGCCAGGCACAGGACGAAGGCTCGCCAAACACATCAACCGCAAAGACCGGCCGGCCGTGCTGTAGCAACACAGCGCAATCGCCGATAGCCTGAGCCCGGTTCAGTTCGCCGAAGCTGAAATCTTCACAAAAGATCGCCAGGTCCTGCTCGGGAGCCAGGCTGACAAAAAGAAATATGCCGCTGGCCGGACCGCCTTTGTGCAGCTGCCCTGTTGAATGCAGATAACGTGGCCCGGTATTGATACTGACTGGTAAACCATATCGCTCGCGAACTGTTTGCGCAAAACTCTCAAGCGCATCGTACACCGCGGGTTCGGGCGGGACGTAGGCCAGAATAGAAAAATAGCTGCCTTGGGGCGCCTCGTGCAGACATTGCGCGAGCCCGCCAAGAGAGTCGGGTTCAGCCGCGCCTGCCGACACGTCACCGGCCAGAAGATCCCGCGTCGTCTGCTTGCTGGCCTCCACATCGGGCTCATCAAAAGGATTGACTCCCATCGCCGCGCCAACGATCGCCACCGCAAAAGCCCAGCGAAAAAACTCCCCGCCCAGCGCGGCAGCACTTTCGAGCTCAATACGATGCAATGGTACACCGTCTTGTGCCAACCCCTTGATCTCCTGCCAAAAGGGCGTATCAGCAGCGCCGCCAATGGCCACCCGGACCAGTCGAGCCGGCGGTGCAGCGGGGTGTGAACGATCCAGCGGCAAGATACCCTTACCAGTCTTGCCGGTACTTTCCGCCACCAGTTGCTCGATCCAAGTCGCGAGCGGCGCAAAATCATCATCGAACCAAAGTTGCAGACAGTCACGTCCCGACTGCCAATGTTCTGACAGCCACTCCCCAAGCGCTAGACCAGGGTTGTGTAACGGGTCGTGGGCATGGCAGCGCTGCACCATATCCATCGCGCTGTTGGCAAGCGGTCTGAGCCCAATGCCCATCAACGCAGCAGGTGCCATGGCAAATGCGGTCAACGCAGCAAAGCGCCCGCCGATATCAGTTGGATTAAGCAGGCAGTCATGAAAGTGTCTTTGGATCGCCAGATCAGCCAGCGGGCTATTTGCATCCGTAATGGCGATGCATTGTGCACCCGGCTCAGCGACACCCTGCTCTTCCAGGCTCTCGAGTACCCAGGCACACAACGCTTGCACTTCGGCTGTGGTTCCGGATTTGGATGAGAAAATAAAAAGGATTCTGGCCCAGGACTGGCGCCCGAGCACGGCCCGAACCGCATCCGGGTGGGTGTTATCCAGAACGGTAAGCGAAAGCCCATCGCCTGCTGGGCCGAAGACCTTACCCAATACCTCGGCTGCGAGGCTGGAGCCTCCCATACCGACGAGCACAGCCCGGGTAAACCCCCGCTCGTGAATATCCTGCGCCCAGCGCGTCAACCGGTCGCTGTGATCGGCCAGCCACTGTGGGCTGTCGAGCCAACCCAGCCGATCGGCGATTGCCGGGTGCACATCGGGGTCGGGACTCCACAGCGTGGGGTCACGATCCCACAGCTGTGATGCCTGGCTCTCCGGGGAGTGGATCACGTTGGCTTTGTCGGACAGGCTGGGCCAGAACGCAGGCCGACCTGCCCCGTTGCCGGGGCAAGCATCAAGGCTCAGACTACCAGAGGGCCTGCTGAGCGCACCGCCTCGGGAACATCATCTGCGTACTTGCTGAAGTTCTCCTGGAACAGACCCGCCAGCTTGTTCGCCTGGGCATCGTATGCAGCAGCATCCGGCCAGGTCGAACGCGGATTGAGAACTTCGGCAGGTACGCCGGGACACTCAACGGGTACCGAAAGTCCAAACACCGGGTCGGTGGTGGTCTGTACATCATCCAGCTTGCCATCAAGTGCCGCGTTGACGATGGTGCGGGTGTGATTTATGGCCATTCGGTTGCCTACCCCATAGGCGCCGCCGGTCCACCCGGTATTGATAAACCAGACCTTGACCCCGTGCTTCTCGATGTTCGCTCCCAGCAATTGGGCATACTGGCGCGGATGCAGGGGCAAAAAAGGCCCGCCGAAGCACGGACTGAAGGTCGGTGAGGGCTCGGTTACGCCTTTTTCGGTACCGGCAACCTTGGCCGTGTAGCCGTTAATAAAGTGATACATCGCCTGTTCGGGCGTCAGACGAGCCACTGGGGGCAGCACACCGAAGGCATCGCAGGTCAGGAAAATAATGTTGTTTGGCTGCCCGCCACGGCCCGTTAATGTGGCGTTTGGAATCTGTGAGATCGGGTAAGACGCGCGGGTATTCTCGGTCAACGAGCCATCATCCAGATCCACCGTACGGGTCTCGCCATCCAGCGCCACGTTCTCGAGAATGGTGCCAAAAGTACGGGTCGTCTGGTAGATCTCCGGCTCTTGCTCGGGTGAAAGATTGATCACCTTGGCATAGCAACCCCCCTCAAAATTGAAGATCCCACTCTCGCTCCAGCCGTGCTCGTCATCACCAATCAGTGTGCGTGCTGCATCGGCCGAAAGCGTAGTCTTGCCGGTGCCCGAAAGCCCAAAGAACACGGCGGTACTGCCGTCAGCGCCGATATTGGACGAGGCGTGCATGGACAAAACGCCCTGGCGTGGCAACAGATAGTTCATCACACTGAAAATCGACTTCTTGGTTTCACCGGCATAACTGGTGCCGCCAATGATGACCAGTCTTTTAGAGAAGTTGAGAATGATGAAGGTGGGAGAATTGGTGCCGTCCACTTCGGGGTCGGCACTGAATCCCGGCGCGTTAATGACCGTAAAGCCGGGCTCATGGCTGGCTTGCTCAGCGTCACTGCCCACAATAAACATGTTACGGGCGAAAGCACTGTGCCAGGCCAGTTCATTGACAATACGTACTGCCAAGCGCCGTTCGGAGTCCGCACCGGCAAAGCAATCCTGTACATACAGCTCGCGGCCCTCGAGGTAATCAGCCATCCGTGCAAACAGTGCCTCGAAGCGTGCCGGTTCATACGGCACGTTGACCTTGCCCCACCAGATCTCGTTCTCGGTGCTCTCGTCACGTACCACAAACTTGTCATTGGCAGAGCGGCCCGTGTGCTGACCAGTCTCTACCACCATTGCGCCATGGCTGGAGAGCACCCCTTCGCCTTTGCGGATGGCATGCTCTGTCAGTACGGCCTGGGACAGATTCCAGTGGACCATGTCCAGATTGCGCAGACCATGGTTTTCAAGCCCGTAAGGGCTATGGGGTTTGTCGTCGGTCATGCTTTCTCCTTTGCCTACAGAGTATCAAAAATCTGGCGGTTATTCGGGCTGTCTCGATCACGTCTTTGTCGATAAGCTCTAGCGCAACGGGTGATTGATCGGCTGGCGACCCTACAACGGGATAACAAACCGGATAGTACCGGATTGTTGGCCGGGCAGTGCGGGAACGGTAAGATGCAGTTTTGTGCAACGGGGTGGCGCTTGGCCGATCGAGTCAACTCTGAAGCGGGCAAGTATATCAACTCTTCTTGTTTTCGGGAGAAACCCAGCCTTCCGGACTGTCGCCGCCATCACCAAAAAGAAAGGCTTCCATCTGGCGTTCGAGGTAGGCCCGATGCTCGGGGTTAATCGGGCTCAGACGTTTCTCATTCATCAGCATCGTCTGGCGCGCCAACCATTGCTGCCAGCCCTCAAGCGATACCTGCTGCACGATCCGCTCGCCAAGATCACCCGGCCACGGCGCTGTCTCAAGAGCCGGGGCTTGCCGGCCCAGAACCACACAATCCACCATTTTGCTCATAAAACTCTGCCCAGTTGTTTTAGCAATCGCTTTACTGGAGTTGCCAGACCGCGCCGAGGCGCGACTCCGGGGGCTATCCAGTGAAAGCTGTCGCTGCCTATTCTAGCGCCGGCTGAGGGACCGACCCGCAATAACTGTGGATGGATCGTCAATGTGAAATGGGTAAAGCCATGGCGTATCGGAGGTAGGGGCGCCAGTGGTTGGGAAGCGACACCAAATACCTCGCGACACCGGGCCCCTGGGTCGACACCCATCGGGCACTCGGGGAAACTCCACAGGCCACCCCATATGCCTTTGGCTGGACGGCGCTCAAGCAGAACCCGACCAGCCGGGTCAACCAGAATCAGCATGGTGATCTGGCGTGCCGGGCGCGCGCGCCGGGGGCGGCGAAGCGGCAAACGTTCGGGCACTCCTGAAGCATGCCCCTCGCACCCCCTGGCCAACGGGCACTTCGCGCAGCGAGGACGCGTACGGGTGCAAAGCAGTGCACCCAAATCCATCATGGCCTGGTTGAAATCCGCTGCACGGACACCCGTTTTGGGTAGGACCTCGCTCGCCCGATCCCACAGCGCTTCCTGAGTTGTGACCTGGCCCGGATCGCCCTGAATCGCAAAATAACGCGCGAGTACGCGACGTACGTTGCCATCGAGCACGGGGTGGCGTCTGTGGTAAGCAAAACTGAGAATGGCGCCTGCACTAGAGCGGCCGATCCCCGGCAGTGCAATCACGGCCTCGAATGTATCTGGGAAAACCCCGCCATGATCATGCTGTATCAGCTTGGCAGCTTGGTGCAGGTTACGGGCGCGTGCGTAATACCCCAGTCCTGTCCAATGATCGAGCACCGTGTCTATCGAGGCGCGCGCGAGGCGAGCAATATCGGGGAAACGCAAGATAAAACGCTCGTAGTAGGGAATCACCGTAACCACCTGGGTCTGCTGCAACATGATCTCAGAAACCCATATGCGATAAGGATCCCGATCGCGCTGCCAGGGCAAGCCATGGCGGCCATGGGCGCGATACCAACGCAGTACTGCGCGGTTAAAGCCAGCAACATGAGTACTCATTGGCGCAAGGCCTGAGCCGTGCCAGCACACTGAAGAATCGCTGCCCTGAAGAGTGCATGGGTACGTGGCTGTAACCGGATCGCGGCTATGCCCGGATATAATGATCTCATCATGCGATGGTTTCTCTGCCTATTGTTCACCCTGGGTCCGGTCACGGTGACCGCCAGCGATGTACTGCGTAGTCATGCCATTGCCATGTTTGACAACGAAACCCCCCGCTACCCGGCAGACTTTACCCACTTTGATTACGCCAACCCCGACGCACCCAAGGGCGGCACTTTGCGCCTTGCATCCCAGGGAACCTATGACAGTTTCCACCCGTTCATTCCCAAAGGCAATGCCGTCAGCACCGGATCAGTAGAAACGCTGCTGGTGACCAGCGCTGACGAGCCTTTTACCGGCTATGGCCTGATTGCCAGTACCATCGAATGGCCACCCGACCGTGCCTGGGTAATCTTTCACCTTCGTCCACAAGCTCGTTGGCACGACGGCGCGCCCATCACCGCCGATGATGTTGTCTGGTCGTTCGAAACGCTGGTCAGCCAGGGAAACCCCCAATACCGTTTCTACTACAGCGCGGTGAGTACTGTCGAGGCGTTGGACACGCACCGTGTTCGTTTCAATTTCAAGGAATCGGGCAACCGCGAGTTGCCGCTGATTGTCGGCCAGTTGCCCATCCTGCCCAAACACTACTGGGCCGACCGCGACTTTGGTGCCACCACTTTGGAGCCGCCGCTCGGCAGTGGGCCTTACCGCGTCAAACAGTTCGAGGCCGGACGCTACACCGTGCAGGAGCGTGTCATCGACTACTGGGGTGGTGATCTTCCCGTGCGCCGGGGACTGGATAACTTTGATCTTATTCGTACCAATTTCTTCCGGGACGCTACCCCGATTCGATTGGCGATCAAGGCCGGAGACATCGACTTTCGGGCTGAGAACCAGGCCAAAGCCTGGGCTGAAGATTACAAAGTGCCGGCGGTTAAAAAAGGCTGGCTGAAAAAAGAACTGGTGGCGCACCGTATGCCTACCGGCATGCAGGCCTTTGTGATGAATGCCCGGCGGGGCCAGTTCGCTGATGTCCGGGTTCGCGAAGCTTTGGGATTGGCGTTTGATTTCGAGTGGACCAATCGCAACCTGTTCAATAGCCAGTACACCCGTACTACCAGTTTTTTCTCCAACTCTGATCTGGCTTCAAGCGGTGAAGCCAGTGGCGAAGAACTGACAATTCTGGAACGCTTTCGCGGGAAGGTGCCCGATGACGTCTTCGGCAAAGCCTATGCGCCTTCTGTTACAGATGGCAGCGGCTGGTCGCGTGCCAACCTGCGGCGGGCAACCGCACTGCTGCAAAAGGCCGGCTGGGTCGTTGAAGACCTCAAGCTCGTCAACGGGACAAGCGGTGAGCCGTTTCGTTTCGAGATCCTGTTGGTGAGTCCGGCCTTTGAGCGCGTGGTGCTGCCATACATCCGCAACCTCAAGCGCCTCGGGATCGAGACAAAGATCCGTTTGGTGGATGAAAGCCAATACATTAACCGGTTTCGCCAGTTTGACTTTGACATGATCGTGTGGGTCTGGGGCCAGAGCGAAACACCCGGCAACGAACAACAAGAGTATTGGAGCCAACAGGCGGCGAAGACCCAGGGCAGTCGCAACCTCGCCGGTATCGCAGACCCGGTGGTGGACGAACTGATCGAACTGATACTGCAATCAGAATCACGCCAGCAGCTTAACCAGCGCACCCGGGCACTTGACCGGGTGCTACTGTGGGGGCACTACGTAGTGCCACATTGGCATATCCGTGCAGACCGAGTACTGTACTGGGACAAGTTCGGCCGCCCGGCAGAGCCGCTGCGCACCGGGGTCATGACCAGTCGCTGGTGGTTTGATGAAGCCCGCGCGCAGGCACTGCAACAGGCGCGTCAGTAGGCCTGTGGCGTAGTCGCGCGTAACCTCCTGGTCCCGACATAAGACCGCCTATGACAGCCTACATCATCCGTCGTCTGTTGCTGATGATTCCCACGCTTTTTGCGATTATGGTGATCAATTTTGTGATCATCCAGGTGGCCCCTGGCGGGCCGGTCGAACAGATCATTTCACAATTAACCGGTGTCGGCTCGAATATCACTGAGCGAGTCACACGTACGGGCGCCAGCGAGACCCTGTCAAGTGCCCCGACCACCCAGTCACTGAGCAACAAGTACCGCGGTGCGCAGGGGCTGGACCCTGACTTTATCCGCGAACTGGAAGTGCGCTTTGGCTTTGACCAGCCCCTGCATGTCCGCTTCATCACGATGATGAAGCGCTATCTGGTATTCGACTTCGGTGAGAGTTTCTATCGAGATCGTGCGGTCGTCGAGTTGGTACTGGACAAAATGCCGGTATCAATCTCATTGGGAATATGGACCACGTTGCTGGTCTACCTCATCTCAATTCCACTGGGTATTGCCAAGGCAGTGCGCGATGGCAGCCGTTTTGACGTTGCAACCAGTCTGGTGATCGTGATCGGCACCGCGACCCCGAGCTTTTTGTTTGCCGTGTTCCTACTGGTGCTCTTTGCCGGGGGCAGCTACCTCGACTGGTTTCCATTGGCGTGGCTTACTTCGGAGAACTGGGAAGTGCTCTCCTGGCCTGCGCGTATTACGGACTACTTCTGGCATATCACGCTACCGGTAGTGGCAATGACGATCGGCGGTTTTGCTACCCTCACCATGCTGACCAAGAACTCCTTTCTCGACCAGATCAACCAGCAGTACGTACTGACAGCACGGGCCAAGGGGTTGACCGAGGGCCGCGTACTCTATGGCCATGTGTTCCGCAATGCCATGCTGATCGTGATCGCCGGCTTTCCCAGTGCATTTATCAGTATCCTGTTCACCGGCTCGTTGTTAATCGAGATTATTTTTTCGCTGGACGGCCTGGGCCTGCTCGGTTTTGAGGCCGCGTTCGCCCGTGATTACCCGGTGATGTTCGGCACGCTTTTCTTCTTCTCTTTGTTGGGCCTGCTGATGAGCCTGGTCGGTGACCTGATGTACACCGTGATTGATCCGCGCATCGATTTCGATAGCCGGGAGGGCTAAGTGAAGGCAGAGCGTTTCAGCCCGTTGACCCGGCGGCGGCTGCATAACTTTCGCGCCAACCGGCGCGGCTGGTGGTCATTGTGGATTTTCCTGGCTCTGTTCACGGTTTCGCTTTTTGCCGAGTTCGTCGCTAACGACAAGCCCTTTATCGTGGTCTACGATGGCCGGATCTACGCGCCGATCTTTAAAGATTATTCGGAAACTACCTTTGGCGGTGACTTTCTGACCGAAGCCGATTATCGCAATCCCTATCTTGCCGGGCTGATCAATGCCAAGGGCTGGATGCTATGGCCACCCATCCGCTATCACCATCAGACGGTCGCCTGGGACCTGCCGGTACCGGCACCGGCACCTCCTGATGCGCAGCACTGGCTCGGTACCGATGACCAGGCCCGCGATGTGCTGGCGCGCGCGATTTATGGGTTTCGTATCTCGGTACTGTTTGGTTTTGCACTGACTATAATCAGTGCCATCATCGGCGTTGCCGCTGGCGCCGCGCAGGGCTACTTCGGTGGCTGGACCGACCTGCTGGCGCAGCGCTTTATCGAGGTCTGGTCGGGACTGCCCACGCTGTACCTGTTGATCATTCTTGCGAGCGTGGTCGAACCCAACTTCTGGTGGCTGCTGGGCCTGCTGCTGCTGTTCTCGTGGATGGGCTTTGTGGGTGTGGTGCGGGCGGAGTTTCTGCGGGCGCGTAATTTCGAATACGTGCGTGCGGCCCAGGCACTGGGGGTGAGCAGTCGGGTCATTATTTTCCGCCATGTACTGCCCAACGCCATGGTTGCCACTATTACGTTCGTACCCTTTACCCTGGCCGGCTCGGTTACGGTACTCACGTCACTGGACTTTCTCGGCATCGGCCTACCGCCAGGGTCTGCCTCACTGGGTGAACTGCTGGCACAGGGCAAGGCTAATCTGCAGGCCCCATGGCTGGGACTCACGGGGTTTTTTGTGATCGGCGCCATGCTAAGCCTGCTGATCTTTGTCGGTGAAGCAGTCCGCGATGCCTTTGACCCCCGCAAGACGATGGACTCATGATGGCAGAAAATGCCCAAGCGAGCGCACCGTTGCTTAAGATCGATCAGCTGTCGGTACGCTTTTCCATGCCCAGCGGGGTGGTCGACGCGGTACGTGATGTCTCTTTGCAGGTGGGCCGTGGCGAAAGTGTTGCGCTCGTGGGTGAGTCTGGCTCGGGCAAGTCGGTCACAGCGCTGTCCGTGCTGGGGCTGCTGCCCTACCCTCGCGCCAGCCATCCGCGCGGCAGTATTCGCTTTCGCGGTGACGAGCTACTGGGCGCCGATACCCAGACACTGCACCGCGTCCGTGGTGATCGGATCGGTATGATCTTCCAGGAGCCCATGCTCTCACTCAATCCGCTGCACATCGTGGAAAAGCAGATCTGTGAAACCCTGATACTGCATAAAGGAATGAATCATGATCAGGCCCGACAACGCGCCTTTGAACTGCTGGAACTGGTCCGTATCCGCGATCCCAAACGCCAACTCAAAGCCTGGCCGCACCAGCTGTCCGGCGGCCAGCGCCAACGGGTCATGATTGCCATGGCGCTGGCCAACGAGCCCGATCTGCTGATTGCCGACGAACCCACGACCGCAGTTGATGTCACCACCCAGGCCCAGATATTAGCGCTACTGAGTGACCTGCGTCGCGACCTGGGTATGGCGTTATTACTGATCACCCATGACCTAGGAGTGGTCAAGAAAGTCTGCGGGCGGGTCTACGTGATGCAAAGTGGCATCATCGTTGAACACGGTACCTGCCGGGAGATCTTTGAGAAGCCGGCACATGCCTATACCCGTGAGTTGATCGGCGCCGAACCGCAAGGCAAGCAACCACACCGGGATAAGGCCGGCGAGATAGTTATGCAGGCAAAACGGTTACGGGTCTGGTTTCCAGTGCGACGCGGCGTACTGCGCCGCACGGTGGATTATGTCCGGGCAGTGGACGACATCAGCCTGTCTTTGTACCGCGGCCGCACCCTCGGCGTGGTCGGCGAGAGCGGCTCGGGTAAGACCACTCTGGCGTTAGCTCTACTGCGGCTGATGCGCAGTCGAGGCGAGATCGTCTTTAAGAACCAGCGCATCGACAACCTGGCAAGACGCGATTTAAAGGCGCTGCGACGTGAACTGCAGGTCGTATTCCAGGATCCCTATGGCAGCCTCAGTCCCCGGCTGACGGTCAATCAGATCATTGCCGAGGGTCTGGTGGCGCATGACATCGGCGATGAAAACATCCGTGAAGCCCAGGTGATCCACGCCCTGCATGAGGTAGGCCTTGATCCGGACACGCAGCACCGTTACCCACACGAATTTTCAGGAGGTCAGCGCCAACGGATCGCATTGGCACGCGCAATTATCATGAAACCGGCCGTGGTCATGCTTGATGAGCCGACCTCTGCCCTGGACCGGGCAGTACAGGCGCAGATGATTGAGCTGCTGCTGCGCCTGCAGGCCAATCACGGGCTAAGCTATCTTTTTATCAGCCACGACCTCAAAGTAGTACGTGCGCTGGCCGATGACATCATCGTCATGCGGGCAGGCAAAATAGTTGAACAAGGAAGTGCTGAAGACGTGTTTCACCGGCCGGTGGACGACTACACCCGCGCATTGATTGCGGCAGCGATGGACCTTGAGGTGTGGAATGAAACCGTAGTCGCGCAATAGGTCGTTGGCAATCAGGATACGGGAATCGGTTCGATCATTGCGGTAAGCCTTTTGCCGCATGCCAGCTATCGATAATCGCGCGCAGGCGCGCCAGCCCATCAGTCAGCGCGGCTGGGCCAGGCTGGAGAATCTCGGCAGATTTAATCTCGAACAGCGCACCGCAACGCACAGCCGGAATACTTTCCCAACCCATACGGGCGGCCACTTTCTCTGGGCGAAACTTTTTGCCGCACCACGAACCAATGATAATGTCTGGCCGGCGGCGCACCACCTCCAACGGGTCAGCGATAATGCGGCCCTTGCCATCGGGGCATTTTGCAAGTTCGGGGAAAATATCCTCACCGCCAGCGAATCCAATCAGCTCGGAAACCCAGCGAATCGCTGAAATCTGCGGTTCATCCCACTCCTCAAAGTACACCCGCGGTAGCGGCATGCGAATTTGCGAACGTGCCCGAATCAAACGCTGTTCACAATCATAAGCCAGCATTTCGGCCCGGTCAGGGGCGCCCACCATCGCCCCCAGGGTACGTATCATACCCAGAATACCGTCAACTGAACGGTGGTTGAATACCATCACGGTCATCCCCGCCCTTATCAGGTCAGCAGCGATATCAGCCTGCAGATCCGAAAATCCCAGAACCAGGTCTGGCGAGAGAGCCAGAATCTTATCTATCTTGGCGCTGGTAAAAGCGCTGACCCGGGGTTTTTCCTTGCGCGCCTGCGGTGGGCGTACGGTAAAACCTGAAATGCCTACGATGCGCTTTGCCTCGCCGATGAGATAGAGCGTTTCAGTGGTTTCCTCGGTCAGACAGACGATGCGCTCTGGCAGCAAGGCGTTCATATGGTGCGATCATATCCGGGAAGTGAATATCGAAACAGGGACTTTTCTCCCAAGCCATCTCAGGTTCGCCTTGACGTCCCAAATCAGTTAAGGTGTGAGCGATAAGAGCCATCGGGAACGTGCCATGACCGAGCAACCCAGCGGTAGTGTCAGTGTTACGGCCTTGCGACAGGTGCGAATACTGTCTTCACTCAACGACGAGCAGCTTGCGCACCTGGCCGATCAGTGCACGTGGTCGCGCTACGACGGTGCAACTGAAGTGCTAATCCAAAACACACCTTGTGATCAGGTTTACTTTGTTTGCAATGGGCGGGTCAGCGCCAAAACATTCTCCGGTGCAGGCAAGGAAATCACTTTTGCTGAACTTACCAGTGGAGATGTCTTCGGCGAGTTGTCTGCTCTGGATGGCCAACCCCGTTCCAGTTTCGTGGTCACTGTTGAAGAGAGTCTGCTCGCCTCACTAAGTGCGCAAGCGTTCAATGCTTTTCTCGATAAGCATCCGCAGATGATGCGCTCACTGATGATCGAACTGGCTTTACGGCTCCGCCAAGCTGATGAGAAAGTGTTTGAATTCAGCACGCTAAGCTCGGGCAACCGCATCCATGCTGAACTGCTGCGCCTGGCCAGAGCGCATCGTGCCAGCGACAACAGTGCCCAGATTACCCCTGCACCGACCCACGCCGATCTTGCCAGCCGCACCAACACAACCCGTGAAAGCGTAACCCGCGCGCTAAATCGGTTGAAAAAAGATGGTCTGATCGACACCAGCCGCCAGTGCCTCACCGTGCACGACATCAACACTCTCACCATACTTGCGCAAGCAGCTGCCCAAGACTGAAACCGCCAGTTGTCAAGGGCTGGGCGAAATCGGCATCCAGCTCGGGTGTTAAAATCCTTAGTCAGTGCTTGTGCTCGAAAAATCGGCAACCGATTGCCAAACCACTAAACAAACAACCGCTTTGTTGCGCCGTGTCCGATATTTTGTGCATCGGCCTTTGTGTGCTGGTGCAATCGCTCGGTAGGATCAAAACTGTATCTTATGGGCACACCCTTTTCACGTCGCGAATTTCTTGGATATCTCGCACTGGTCGGTGCAGGCGTTGGCGCCAATGCGCTGGCTATGCGTGGGATGCGCATACCACTGGCGCTGGAGCCTCGCCGCGTCCCGCATGTAGCACACCACCCGGATAGAGGTTTTACTGTCCATGGCAACGGCGCCTTCCCTTTGGCTATTCATGAAGATGCTTATGCATGGCGTGCATTTGCCCCAGAACCGGTGCTGCGCATTGAAGGAGATTTCAAAGTAACACTGGATAATGTTCACCGACTAGCGACACTGGACGTCTCGGGTAGCGGCATTATCAGCGAAGAAAAGGCAACAGGCCTGTTGCGTACAGTCACTGGCAATAGTGCCAAGGGGACTTTGACCCTGCGTTGGCGCGTGCCGTTCGCTCAAAGTTACCGCTTTGTTGCAATCGGCGACACCGGTGGCGACCGCGAACTCGCCTGGACACTGCAACGCGCAAAGCAGTTGGGCGCACAGTTTCTGCTTCACCTAGGCGACCTCTATTACCAGCCCAATGATGACCTGAATGTCGCTCGTATACTGTCTAGCGCCCCACTGCCCACTTACGCGACAATCGGCAACCATGATCTGCCTCACAGCTTCGATGGTAAATTGAGTAACTGGTTTGAAACCAGTGTTGGCCCACGAAACGCCAGTTTTAGTCTGGGAGGGGTCCAGTTTATTAATCTCGATACGGCCGCTGACACCATTCCCTGGTCAGGTGGCGCCCGCGGCGCCCTGCTGCGCCAGATTCCATCACTGGCCAATAACCCGGGCATCCGGGACTACGTGGTGTTCACTCACCGACCGGTTACCGACCTTCGCCAATCCAAGAAGCGGCCGACGGATCACAGTATCAAGAACTGGGGTGAAGACGCGTGGCTACACCGTGAACTCTTACGCCGCGGGGTCGACACAGTGCTCAATGGCCATATCCATGAATCACTGGAAAAAGACGACCGCGGTCTGCGCACCTTCATCGCCGGGGAAGGTCTGGCTCATCTTGATGTAATGTTAAATAGCGGCGCCCTCGACTGGTACGATTCGAGAGACAACCGCCGCGCGCAGATACTCATAGGCGAAGTCGCTCCCGGTACGCCGGTTGATTACCATTGGGATACCCTGGACATGCCACTAAAAGCTCACTGCAATCAGCGCTTAAGGGAAGATATGAAAAAAATCCCTGGCCATTTCGACAAACTGCTCGAGCACCTGAAAACCATCTGTGACAATAACTCCTGACAAAGCTGAAGCCGATCAGTTAAGTGGCTGCATCGTCGCGGCGCTAGGCTGGCGTCACAACGTCGGCCAAACCCAACATGCCAGAGTAACCCAAGTCAGGGCTGTGCCAATCAAGCCACATAGCGGCATCTCCCAGCAGGTCTAGAGGGCTCATCACATCTATGTTTGAGCAAATAGATTCCGACCATCGCCGTCCGTCACGCCGTTCTAGCATCTACGCCAATCAGATAGTCAGCACTTCGTGTCCAGGTGATACTGCGCACTAATACCGCTTACGTGGCTGGCGCAGACCCCCGCAAGGATGACTAGGTCGTCGGCGGCTGACGGCGCAAAAGACTCATGAGTTATCACCAGCGTCAGCAGCGCCTGACCCAGGCACTACGCAATACCAGCGGCCAGGGCATACGGCTTAGCAAACAGACCTCTAATCTTTTCCGTAACCGCAGCACACAGGGCCAAGTGCTGGATGTCCACGAATTCAACCACGTCCTTGCAATCGACCCTGTTACCCGCATCATCGAAACCGAAGGCATGGTGACTTACGAGGCACTGGTCGATGCCAGCCTGCGCCAGGGCCTGATGCCCGCAGTGGTGCCACAACTCAAATCGATCACCATTGGCGGTGCGGTCAGCGGGATAGGCATTGAGTCCTCGTCGTTTCGTTACGGTCTGCCGCATGAAACGGTGCTGGAAATGGATGTATTGCTCGGCACCGGCGAGGTCATCTGTTGTACCCCCAACAACGAGCACCGCGACTTGTTTTTTGGCCTTGCGAACTCCTACGGGACGCTGGGATACATTCTGCGCCTGAAGATCCAGGGCATACCGGTCAAGCCTTACGTGCGGCTGACCCACGTACGCTGTGCTGACTCACAGGAATTTTTCGCCCGCGTTAACAAAGTTTGTCAGGGGCCATTCGATTTTGTCGACGGCGTGGTCTTTGCTCCCGGGGAGCATTATCTCGTGCTGGGTGAGTTTACTGATGACGCGCCCTACACCAGTGATTACAGCTACCTGCAGATTTTCTATCGATCAATTCGATCGCGTAGTGAAGACTACCTCAGCGTGCGCGATTATCTGTGGCGCTGGGACACCGACTGGTTCTGGTGTTCGAAAAACTTGTATGCGCAGAATAGCTTGATCCGCCGACTGCTCGGGCGCAAACGATTAAACTCGATCACCTACCAGAGAGTCATGCGCTGGAACAGCCGGGTTGGCCTGACCCGCCGCCTTGGCACACTGACTGGCCAACATCGCGAGGCAGTCATACAGGATGTAGACATCCCGCTGGAAAACGCGTCAGCGTTTTTGTCGTTTTTTCAGCGTGAGATCGGAATACACCCGATCTGGATCTGCCCGGCACGCCACGAGGGCAGGCATGGCCACTACCCACTCTTTCCGATGCGTGACGACACACTGTATATTAATTTTGGCTTCTGGGACGGGGTGCGCACCGATTCGATGTATCCACGCGGTCACTTCAACCGAATGATCGAAGAAAAAGTAACTGACCTGGGCGGCATCAAATCGCTTTATTCTGAGAGCTTCTACCCGGAGACAGAATTCTGGGAACTCTACGGTGGCAATACCTGTCGTCTCCTCAAGGATCGCTACGACCCGGGTCATGCGCTCAAGGACCTTTACCAGAAATGTGTACTACACCAATAACCAGGGTGCACTTGAAAAAAGGTCCGACCGCAACCATCTGTAACAACGCCTTCCTGTTGTCTTACCCGCACGCCACCCTTGAATTACGCCCTTAGGACCTACCAGCTCAGCAAAACCTACGCTAACGGTGTTACCGCTCTTAAAGGCGTGGATCTTGCCGTCGAGCAGGGTGACTTTTATGCGTTGCTGGGCCCTAATGGGGCAGGCAAGTCGACCGTCATTGGCATCCTGTGCTCGCTGGTGAACAAGACTGCAGGCAATGTGGAAATTTTCGGGGTCGATATAGACCGTGATTTTGCCCAGGCAAAATCGTTTCTCGGTGTGGTACCGCAGGAATTCAATTTCAATGTCTTTGAAACGCCTCTGCAGATCGTGCGCAACCAGGCCGGTTATTATGGTATCGAACGGAAACGAGCGCTGGCGCAGGCCGAGAAATACCTTGATCTGCTGGGCCTTACCGACAAACGCAACGAGCGCGCCGGCCAGCTTTCAGGCGGCATGAAACGTCGGCTTATGATTGCACGGGCGCTGGTCCACGAACCACGCCTGTTAATTCTTGACGAGCCTACCGCAGGCGTCGACATCGAAATCCGTCGCTCGATGTGGGATTTTCTGCGGCAGATAAACAGCGCTGGTACCACGATCATCCTAACCACCCATTATCTTGAAGAAGCCGAAAGTCTGTGCCGCAACATCGGCATCATCAACCAGGGCGCCCTGGTTGAAAACACGTCCATGCGCACCCTGTTGCGGCAATTGAATGTGGAAACCTTTGTGCTCGATCTGGAACAACCACTCACGGTGGTGCCGGCCTCGCTGGCGCACAACGCGCACATGGTGGATCCCACCACGCTGGAGATCGCTATCGATCGAGATGACAACCTGAACCATGTTTACGCCATGCTATCAGCGGCCGATATCAAGGTACGCAGCATGCGCAACAAAGCCAATCGGCTGGAGCAGTTGTTCATCAACCTCGTCGGCCAGGCGCCGGGAAGCAGTAAATGAATCCTCTCCAGCAGTTAATTGCCTTTGTCACTATCGTAACCAAGGAGATCACCCGCTTTTTGCGCATCTGGCAACAGACGCTGGTGCCGCCAGCGATCTCGACCTTGCTGTACTTCGTGATATTCGGCAGTCTGATCGGTAAACGTATTGGTCAAATGGACGGCTTTGACTACATGGATTTTCTGGTGCCAGGTCTGATCCTGATGTCCGTAATCAACGCCAGCTACCAGAATGTGGTCGGCTCTTTTTTCGGTGCAAAGTGGGGCAAGTCAATAGAGGAACTGCTGGTCTCACCCACGCCCATCGTGATTATTCTGCTGGCTTATATCACCGGCGGCGTTGCCCGTGGCACCCTGGTCGGCCTGATTGTGACTGGTGTTTCACTCTTTTTTTCCGACCTGCAGGTCCACAGCCTCGCAGTACTGTTCAGTATCGTGATGCTGACCGCAATCCTGTTCTCACTGTGTGGTCTTATGAACGCGATCTTCGCCAAGACGTTCGATGACGTTTCCATCATCCCGACCTTCGTGCTGTTGCCACTGACTTACCTGGGTGGGGTGTTCTACTCGATACATTTGCTCCCGGAGCTCTGGCAACAGGTATCGATGGCTAACCCGATCCTCTACATGGTCAATGCCTTTCGATTCGGTTTTTTGGGGATCAGCGATGTAAGCCTGCTCGTCTCTTATGGCATGATTCTCTTTTTTATTACCTGCCTGTTTGTCGCCAACCTGTACCTGCTGGCCCGAAGCCGGGGGCTACGGGCATGACTGCAGATTCATCTGTAGGTCCCTGCTAGACCGTGATGCAAGAACGCTCCCACTACTAGTGGCTAGAATGAAGACCAACGATGAAAAACTGATCCTTTATACCCGCAATTGGTGCGGTTACTGCACTATGGTGAAACGTGCTGTTGCGCAGCTTGGACTGACTCTGGAAGAACGCAATATCTGGGATGACCCCCAATGGCAGAATGAGCTGATGCAAGCCCGCGGACGCGCCACGGTGCCAGTGCTGCTTCGACAATCTGCCGATGGAAAAAGCGAATGGATGGGTGAGTCGCGCGATATCATTCAGTACCTTACTCACTATCGTGAAACACTAGAGTCCTGACGCTCAACCCTTCGCAACTTCCGAATACACCGGGCACCTATGTACTGGTGCTTCGCTGCCAAAGACCGGTTTCAATTGCAGTCGGTGCGCTGGGCCTCATGCGCCTGCGCTGTGGCTGGTACCTGTATGTGGGTTCGGCCTTTGGTCCGGGAGGCCTTCGGGCGCGCATCGCCCGACACCTGCGCACAGCCAAACGTAGGCACTGGCATATCGATACCCTGCTCGATCATTGCCTGATACGCCAGATCTGGTACCGTTGCGCTGGCCGGGAACTGGAGCATCGCTTAGCACAATTACTACTGTCACACGATGGCGTCATCGTCCCGCTTGCTGGATTTGGCGCCTCAGACTGCCTCTGCCGCAGTCATCTCATCTGGGCACACTCTTGGGAGAATGTACAAGAAGCTCGGCAGGCCCTGGCGCCAATAACTTCACTGTGAGATAAAGCGTGCATATAATTGTCGGCAGCATTGCTCCATAAATCGACCGCTCATCAGCACTTTCTTCCATTTGACCATCTATCTTTGAAAATGATGAAACGCTTTTCTTATTCTCTTGTAAGAACACTGTTCGGCTTGTTCTCTCTTTTCCTTTTTGCGAATGCTGGGGCACAAAGCCCGGCAGATACCATTGAACTTGATGATGGCTCCGTCATTTCGGGGCAACTCCTGGGAGGCTCTTCCAGTCAGATTGTCTTTGAGTCGAACGCCGCGGGGAAGCTCTTTATTCCTTTGGACAAAATTGTCGCAATCGAGTCCCACCAACCCATCGTACTTAAACTCTCGGATGATCGGATCATCCGTGCACCTTCCTTTCAATTCAGCCAGGGTCAGTTTGTCGTGATGACCGCCAGCGGCGTGCAGAGTTACACGCTGGCAGATATCGACAAGATCAACCCCAAACCCTGGATGCTCGGCCAAGGTTACCGCCGGACCGGTAACCTGATCCTCGCGTGGGAAGTGCAATCCGGCAATACCAACAAAAACGAACTGGACTATGCTCTGGATTTGGTCTGGGAAGGGCTGACCGCACGCTACACGCTGCTCGCCAGCGGCGAAATCGATTCTGCCAATGAGCAAAAAACGTCAGATGACTATACCATCATCGGCAAGTCTGATCGCCTTCTTGCCAACAACGCCTACATGGGAGTTAACCTTTACCTTGAGGCCGACGAATTTGCACACCTCAAACAGCGCCTTATGCTCAGTGGTTATTACGGCAAACAGTGGCGCTCAGCACCCAGATTGAGTTTGTCAACCGAGCCGGGGCTGGCATATGTGTCGGATGATCGTATCGACCTGCAGAAGGATCAGTATTTTGGATTCAGTTGGAACTTCGATATGAAGAGCAATGTTCTCGGTCAGAGCACGCAGAGCTACCTAAATCAGGTTGGAGTTTGGAATCTTGAAGACAATACCGACATTGTGATTAACACCAGAATTGGTATCACGGTTCCCCTGCTTTCCAAAATAGCCCTTAATGTAGAATTAAAACTGGACTATGACACTGGGGCTCCTGCCGGCATTGAAGAACTCGATCAGACTTTCAAATTTGGCCTGGGGTATTACTGGTAGTTAATCTGAAGCGCAGTCGACAACCATTCCCCGCAGATCCTGCCCGTAAACTCATCATGTCTGCGCTGGTGCCATCCGCTGACGCGGATCACGAATCCGCCTATCGGACTAATAAGTCACCGTGTCCTAAACAACGTTTGTATCAGACCACGGTCTGGGTGCCGACGACAACGACATGCCTTTCATGTGTATTAATATAGACTCTGATGCGAAAATCGCACACGAATGCTTCTGACCAGCCCGCCGTAGCGTCGCCCAATGTATTGCACCAACGGTGACTCGTTGGCGCAATATCCCATCACAATAACCGAGGAAGACTCACACAATGTCAGACAACATCAAGTTCCTGCTGGACGAGGAAGATATCCCCAAGTCCTGGTACAACATCGTCTCTGACCTGCCCGTGCCACCACCACCGGTGATGCATCCGGGTACCGGCCAGCCGGTGGGGCCGGACGATCTCGCACCACTTTTCCCCATGGCCTCGATCATGCAGGAGGTCAGCGGCGAGCGGACCATAGACATTCCGGATCCGGTGCGGGATATTTACCGCCAGTGGCGACCAAGCCCCCTTTTCCGGGCGCGGCGCCTGGAAAAAGCGCTGGATACCCCGGCACGCATCTACTACAAATATGAAGGTGTCAGCCCAGCCGGAAGTCATAAACCTAACACGGCAATCGCGCAGGCCTTTTACTGCAAAGAAGAAGGCGTCAAGCGCATCGCCACCGAAACCGGTGCCGGACAGTGGGGCTCATCGCTGGCCCTGGCCGGGGCTGTCTTCGGCCTAGAGATCGAGGTATTCATGGTCCGAGTCAGTTACGACCAGAAACCCTATCGCCGTGCTTTCATGGAAACTTTCGGTGCAACCTGCCATGCCAGTCCAAGTAACCTGACCGAGTCGGGAAAGAAGATTCTGGCCGAGAACCCCGATAGCAGTGGCAGCCTGGGCATTGCCATCAGCGAGGCAGTCGAAGTGGCGGCTCAACGTGACGACACCAAGTATTCGCTAGGCAGTGTGCTCAACCATGTGCTGCTACACCAGACCGTGGTTGGACAAGAAGCCATGCGCCAGATGGAACTCGCTGACGACTACCCGGATGTCGTGATCGGTTGCACCGGTGGCGGCAGCAACTTTGCTGGTATCAGCTTTCCCTTCATCGGTGCCAAACTGCGCGGCGAGCAGGATGTACAGGTTATTGCGGTGGAACCGGCTAACTGCCCCTCGCTGACCAAGGGCAAGTATGCCTATGATTTCGGTGACACCGGCAACCTGACCCCGCTGGTAAAAATGCACACGCTCGGCTCATCCTTCGTGCCACCCGCCTCGCACGCCGGTGGTCTGCGCTATCACGGCATGGCACCGCTGGTCAGCCAGCTGGTCGACCTTGGCGAAATTACCCCGACGGCCTACAGCCAGACCGAATGTTTCGACGCCGGGGTCACTTTTGCCCGAGCCGAGGGCATTGTGCCTGCACCAGAGGCCAATCACGCAGTCAAGGGGGCTATCACTGAGGCGCTTCGCTGTAAGGAAGCAGGTGAATCACGCGCTATTCTCTTCAACCTGTGCGGCCACGGTTACTTTGATATGCAGGCCTATACCGACTACAACGCCGGCAAGCTGCAGGATTACGCTTATGATGAATCCGAAGTGGCCATGGCGCTGGCGGGATTGCCTGCGGTCGCCTGATCGCGCTTTAAGCGAGTAATGGACTGCGGCGCACCAGCAACGCAGTCTGATTGGCGCTTATTTAGCGCCTGAACTAAAATGGTGCCCTCAGGATGCACTATCAACCTGATCTTTGTGCGGTTATTTCACGGGCAGGTAATCGCACCCTTGCAGTATTGGGCCTTTCAACAAAACGATTGGTCCACGCCCTTACCACCCATGCTTTGGAGAGGAGATAAATGAGCTACCTTTTAGATGTCGTTATGCGCTGGGGCCATATCGTTTTTGGCGTGGCCTGGATTGGCCTGCTGTATTACTTCAACTTCGTTCAAACCGAGTACGTCAAGGAAGCCGACGACAGTGCTAAAGCCGATGTCATGGCGAAACTTGCCCCACGAGCCCTGTGGTGGTTTCGCTGGGCGGCGATGTTCACCTTCCTCACCGGTCTGTTGCTGCTGGGCTATGTTATGCATATGCGCCTCAGCCTGGGTATCACCCTGGGTGCATTGATGGGCACGTTGATGATGTTCAATGTCTGGCTCATCATCTGGCCTAACCAAAAGATTGTCATCGGCCTGGAATCTGGCGACAAAGCCGCAGCAGCACCCAAGGCAGGGCTGGCTTCACGGACCAACACTTTGCTCTCTTTGCCCATGCTGTTTTTCATGGTGGCGTCCGGGCACACTTCGCCGATGGCCAACGGTGGCCTGTGGGGTGGAGCCGGTGATCTCGCTATCAGCAGTGTCGCATTACTGGTTGGCCTTGCCATCATCGTGATCATCGAGGCTAACGCGATCTGGGGTAAAATGAATGGCGCTATGCAGTCGGTCAAAGCTGTCATTACCTCCTCTGTGGTGCTTACGATCATCATGTCAGGGGTAGTTACATATCTTTAAATAACGATCACCGCTGATAAAGAGGACGCCTTACAGGCGTCCTCTTTTTTTGCCTGGCCGATTCGTCTAACAAGCCACATACTGCGCCAAGGATCACTTAAAATGATTGATCGCAATCAAAACCATGAGGCGTCTGCTGACGCGTCGTGCAGCACTAACTCGTAAATTTAACTCAGCTGGGTGGAGGCGATAGAACTCGACCAACATGCCGACGAGGTCGCGGTCTAACCCAATGGCGCCTCTGTGCAGAGGAGCGATCATGACTTGCACATAGTCATCGCGCAGATGGCCGATAATCCGATCATCCTTCACTACCTGCCACGCAGGTACAAACATATCGCGGTAGCAACGGCCAAGTGCGATCTAGAGGTCGCCGACCTCTAGATGCGCGGCTATATTCGAAACAACAGCGCGGTACTGAAGACACAACTTCCTTAATCCGTAGACGAGAAGCCCGAATGAGTCAGCTACGCATCCCTGCAGCATTTATTCGCGGCGGCACCTCAAAGGCCGTTGTCCTGAAGCGCGCAGACTTGCCAACAGACGAGACTGGTTGGCCCATGCTCTTCGCGGCTATTCTCGGTAGCCCGGATCCCAATATGCGGCAGCTTAATGGCATGGGCGGTGGCATTTCTTCGCTTAGCAAAATTTGCGTGGTCGGCTCATCAACACATTCCGGAGCTGATATCGACTATACCTTTGCACAGGTCGGCGTCGTGAACGATACGGTCGATTTCAGCGGCAATTGCGGCAACATGAGTTCGGCCGTAGGCCCCTTCGCCTACGACGAGGGCATGGTCAGCGGACCGCTCGACGGCGAGGCCGTTGTCCGCATATATAACACCAATTCAAAAAAGATCATCGCCGCCCGTTTCCCGGTCGCCGGTGGCCGCGCTGTGGTGACTGGCGACTTCGCGATCCCGGGATTGCATGGAACCGGCGCAAAAGTTGCACTCGACTTCCTTGACCCGACTGATACCCGCGGTCGTGGCACCCTGCCCACCGGACGGGTGGCAGATCTGATGACCCTAAAAAACGGTCTCGAGGTGCATGTCACCATGATTGATGCCGCGATTCCGTCCGTCTTTGTTGCTGCTGCCGATATTGGGGGCGACACCCGGACTCACCCGGCAGAAATTGATGCCGATGCCATGCTGATGGCCCAGCTGGAAGAAATCCGCCGACGAGCGTCAGTGGCCATGGGATTAGCCCCTGACCCCGAGGCAGCGGCCTTGCAGATCGCCACGCCCAAAGTGGCTATGGTAGGCCCTACAGGTTCTTACGCAGATCTCGCAGGAACTCAACATACGCCCCAGACCCATGATCTGCAGATTCGCATGATCTCGGCCGGGCAGGCACATCGCGCTGTGCCGATGACTGGCACACTGGCGCTGGCCTGCGCAGCGATCATCGAAAACTCTGTGGTCGCGGGTTGCATCACCGAAGGCGCAGACCCGTTAAACCTTCGCATCGGCACACCAAGTGGCATCGTCACCGTAGGAGCCACGCATGACCGCGCGACCGGAGCGATTGCTGCAGTACGGATTCTTCGCACACAACGGCGGCTCATGGACGGCCATATCTATGTGTCGCTTCCCGCTGACCCAGCCTTGCCTCAACCAAACTAACGAAAAGAGTTACGCCCAATGATGAACCACGAAATCAACCGCGCTTTTAAAAACCGCATTCTGACCGGCGGCCCGCTGCTGATGCCCGGCGCAGCCAATGCACTCGCCGCACGCATAACCGAAGATCTGGGCTTTGAGGCGGTCTACCTTTCCGGTGCCGGCCTGACCAACACTTTCCTTGCAATGCCGGACATGGGATTCGTAGGTCTGAGCGATATCGCACAACACACCGCGACGATTCGCGACGCGACTGAACTGCCCATTGTGGTGGATGCGGATAATGGCTTTGGAAATGCGCTCAATGTCTGCCATACCATCCGTACCCTAGAACGCGCAGGTGCCAGTGCGGTGCAACTCGAGGATCAGACAACCCCGAAGCGCTGTGGCCATTTCTCAGATCAGCAAGTGGTGCCGCTTAAAGAGGCACGTTCACGAATTCGAGCCGCGGTGGACACCCGGCAGGATGAGCACACGCTGATCGTTGCTCGCACCGACGCACGCGCCACCGACGGCCTTACCGAGGCGCTGGAACGCGCTTCGGCCTTCATTGAGGATGGGGCCGACATCACATTCGTCGAAGCGCCGCTGTCTATCGAAGAGATGTGCAAAATTCCGGTGGCGCTCAACGGAACGCCGCAACTGGTAAATCTCGTCGTGGGCGGCAAAACCCCAATCCTGGCCTTAGACGAACTGGGTGAGATGGGCTTTTCACTGGTACTTTACGCAAATGTGGCGCTGCAAGCAGCTGTTCACGGGATGCAAATAGCGCTCGGCCAACTCAAAGAAACCGGTAAGATGGACCAGGACGGTCCTCTGGCAAGCTTCCTCGAACGCCAACGCATGGTGCGCAAGGATCATTTCGACAAGCTTGAGCAGCGTTACGCATTCTAAGATTACAACACGAAGAAAAATGTCTTTTTTGCCGATCCCGATTGGCGAACACGGGGATTCGCGGCATCGGTAAAAACAACCCAGTGCGAACCTGTTGCACTGCCCGTTGCTGCCAGCAATGGATCGTTGGCTGGCGAGCGGCATACTGTATGCGGGGGTAGCCAAGTATGATTGATCGAAAAGAAATTCGCGAAGCACTGTTGGCCCGTCGGCAGGTACTGATCGGTGAAACCGACCTCAGTCATGTGGAGACTGTGGAACTCGACCAAACCCGTGTCGGACGCCTGTCGCGCGCCGCGGCTATACAGGATCACCAGATGTCACTGGAGCTGGCCCGCCGACGCGAAGCAATGCTCGAAGCCATTGCCCGTACCCTCGTGCGTATCGATAAAGACCCCGACTACGGGTTGTGTGATGACTGCGGTGAGGCCATTGCCCCTGCGCGGTTGGCGCTGGACCCAACTCAGCTTTACTGTGTGCACTGCGCTGGCAAACGCGAGCAGGAATCGCCGTGAGATCCCACTGACGTATCTCAGTTGCGCGTATACCCCAGGAACCAGGCAAATCCCGCGAGCAGACGATAAAGTTGGGACAGTCGAGCTAACGATATCGCGGTGTCGCCATGCCCAAGGAAATCGGTCACGCACAGGCGATGTGAGACACCCCTGTCTTGCAGTAATTGGGCGAGACGACACGACTCCTCGGGTGGAATCACCCGGTCTTGTCGCCCATGCAGCAAAAACACCGGCGGCATATCGAGTGGGAAATGGCCAGGCACCCGGTAACCTGACCAGGAATCATTAAACATTGTGATTATCTGGCGGCAGAAACCCTGCCGCTCGTGCGGGTCGGTCAGTAATCGGTGCAGTCCTGCCTCAACCGGATCAGATCTATCGAAAAGGGTGTCCAGGTCGTTCGGTCCGGTATTGTCCAGGGCCGATGCCTCAACACAGCGCGACAGTACTTCGTGTACGGGGGCCAATTTCGGATCATCATTGCTGTAGTAACTGCGGGCGATGACCAGCCGACCATAGGGGTCAGCACGATCTGAGTTGATCAGAAAAGACGCTACCCGCTCAATATCAAAGTAACCGCCGATGAGACACAAAGCGTGCAACCGCTGGGCCAGCACTGTGCTAAGCGCTGCACGCAGTACGAAAATTCCAGAGAACGACACCGATAACAAAGACAGTCCGGGTGTCGTTACCATGGTCGAATCAGCCGCCAGTGATTCGAGCAATTGCTGTACCTCATCGGGTTGGTCAACCGATATCTTCAGGGCGCGGATACTAGGGACATCCGGGATCAGCACCCGCAGACCAGTCGCGCGTAGCGCCCAGCCCAGATTTCGGATCCTGGGATCTTCACGACCGCGGATCGCAAGGCCGGGCACAAAGATAGCCGTTGCCCGCGGTGCGCTGGCCGGCTGATAAATATCGACCTCAGTACCGCTATGAACCACAGTCTGTGGCAAGCGATCACCGAGATTGCGCCGGAATGTGGACAGCAGTTGTAACGCTCCCAGCCAATCCGGATAGGCACGCTTGGTGCCGCCGTCAACGCGCATCTGCTCTTTTTCCCTGGAGTGCGGTCACGCCCGTCAGAGGCGAATCGATCCATGCGGTGTATCGATAAGCGCCCAAAACGATGTGGTATCCGATTCGGCACACTGCAGCGAATCATCCAGATCCATCTGTTGTAACGTCAGGTTGATCTGGACTGCATCCAAAGATTCGCCGTGTAGGCCACTGAACCGGCAATTCCCCTCTGGCAGTACATCCGCCGGGTGTGCGGACCCCTGCCACTGAATCACATGGGGTAACAATCCGCCGGCAAGGCACTCCCCATCGGAGGTAAATGCAAATTCCCACCGCAGGTGGGCGCGCGACATGGGGCGCACTTTGCAACCGGCATATGCATCCAATTGTGTCAGCGATGCGATTGCGGGTGTGCGTACCACCCAGGTCAGCAGCCGCGGGCTGGCCTCAAGGTCGGCCCGGGTCTGATCACTGTCAAGAGAAAACCAGCGGGGAAAGGCGGGTGTCTTACCATCAGGGTCAATCGCGATCACTTCAAGATATACCGATCCACCCAGCGACAATACGGCATTATGAGTGCCGAGTTGTGGATGAACTCCGCCAGGCAGCGGTGACTCACCCAGAAGATCCGCAACAAAAGTGCACCCGGCATCAAGAGACGCGGCCGCTACCACCAGGTGGTCAACAGTGCAGGGCATTACAAAACTCACAGATTTTCTCCCGGCGGTTCGTCATTGCCCACGCCAAGTGTACGCTGGACCACCACTGTATCCAGCCAGTGACCGAATTTCCATCCTACATTCTCCAAAGTTCCAACTTGTCTGAACCCGGCCTGCTCATGCGCACGGATGGAAGCCCCGTTGGCACTGTCACCAATAATGCCAATCATCTGCCGGGCACCCCAGGCGGTGCAGGCATCAATCAGATCACCAAAAAGCTGTGCCCCAATCCCCTGTCGGCGCGAACCCGCCTCGACATAAATCGAATGCTCCACGGTATAACGATAGGCCGGACGGGAGCGATACGGCAAAGCATAGGCAAAACCGGCCACCCTTTCGTCGATCTGCGCCACCAGGTAAGGCAGTCCCGCATCCTTAGCCATTTGCCAGCGCTCATTGATCAAAGCCGGAGCCGGCGGATCGAGTTCAAAAGAGGCGGTACCGTGCAATACCTCTTGCGCATAGATAGCATGCACCGCCTTAAGATCGGCCTCAGCCGCCGCTCTGGTGACAATTTCCATCAGTTCTTTATAGTCAACCAATTCACTTTGTGTAAAAGGCTATTGTCAACCGTCCGGAGCACAAAAAAAAGGCCGGCTTAACGCCGGCCCCACTATTCCCCTCACCCATCCTTGGGGTAATAACCTAAGATGTTTTCATTTTTTAGCCCAAAAGCGGGGCAATCACAAGTGAAACGATCGCCATCACATTGATCAAAATATTCATCGAAGGTCCTGAGGTATCCTTAAATGGATCCCCTACGGTATCTCCGACTACAACAGCCTTGTGCACGTCGGAACCCTTGCCGCCGAGGTTACCCTTCTCGACGTACTTCTTGGCATTGTCCCAGGCCCCACCAGCATTGGCCATGGTCAGCGCAAGCAGCACACAGCCGAGCAGTGCACCACCAAGCATGCCACCCAGTGCCGCCGGGCCGAGGGTAAAGCCGACGACCACCGGTGCGCCTACAGCCAGCACGCCTGGCGCGACCATACGCTTGAGCGCAGCCGTGGTGGCAATATCCACGCAACGGGCTGTATCCGGCTCCGCAGTGCCTTCCAGAAGGCCTGGAATCTCCTTGAACTGACGTCGAATCTCGCGAATCATTTCAAAGGCCGCATCACCCACCGCAGTCATCGTCAGGCTGCTGACCAGGAACGGGAAGATACTGCCCAAAAACATACCCGTCAGAACAATCGGATCATTGATCTGCAAACTGAAGTCTGGCAGGCGCTGAGCCACGGTCTCGATATAAGCCGAGATGATTGCAAGGGCGGCCAGTGCTGCCGCGCCGATGGCAAAACCTTTGCCAATCGCCGCAGTGGTATTGCCCAGTTCATCCAGCGAATCGGTAATCTCGCGTACTTCCTCGCCCAGGCCTGCCATCTCGGCAATGCCGCCAGCGTTGTCAGCAACTGGCCCGTAGGCATCAATTGCCATGGTAATACCAACGGTAGCCAGCATACCGACTGCGGCAATACCAACCCCGTAAAGGCCAGACAATGAACTGGCAATCCAGATGATGGCGCACAGCATCAGTACCGGCACCACTACGGACTGCATGCCGATCGAAAGCCCGGCAATCATCACCGTCGCTGGGCCAGTTTCACCGGCTCGGGCGATCTTGCGCACCGGACTGCCGGCGGTGTAGTACTCGGTCACCAGGCCAATGACGATGCCACCAAGGGCGCCGACCACAACCGACCACCAGATGTTAAGGCTGATATCAGACCAATGGACCAGCGCCAGGGCGGCAACAATAAATATGACTGAGGCCCCAATGGTGCCGGTACGCAGTGCCGTCTCGGGAGCCTTGCTCGAGGCACCCTTAACCAGGGCGATGCCTGCCAGCGAACACAGGATTCCGACCGAGGCCAGCGCCAGCGGCAAGAACATGAGTTTGCTCTGATCGCCACCAGCCAAGGTGTCCAGCACCTCAGGCCCGAGGGTAGCCGCTATCGCAATAGAGGCAATCATAGCGCCACAATAGGATTCAAAGATATCCGAACCCATCCCGGCCACATCGCCGACGTTATCGCCTACGTTATCAGCAATCACCCCGGGGTTACGCGGATCATCCTCTGGAATACCGGCCTCAATCTTGCCGACCAGGTCGGCACCCACATCTGCGCTCTTGGTAAAGATACCCCCACCGACACGCGAGAACAGTGCCACCGTCGAAGCTCCCATACCAAAACCGTGAATCACGTGAGCGGTATGCGGATCACCCCCAAAAGCAAGATAAAGAATTCCCAATCCCAAAAGACCCATGGCAGCAACCGTAAGACCCATGATCGAGCCACCGTAAAATGCCACAGTCAATGCGGCAGCCGCACCGTTTTCAGCGGCTGCGGTTGTGGTGCGCACGTTGGCCTGGGTTGCGGCAAACATGCCGATGTACCCAGCCGAGGCCGAAGCAATAGCGCCAATGAAAAATGCGATCGTGGTACGCCAGCCCAGATCGGAGAAAAATATCAATACGCCTACTACGATCGCGAATACCGCAAGATAGCTGTATTCGCGGCGCATGAAGACCAGCGCACCTTTATGGATCTGGTCACCGATCTGGGTCACCTTGCCGGTGCCGGGAGCATAAGAAAGTAAAGCGCGATAGACGGCAAACGCTGCTATAAGGCCAATGATGCCCAGAATAACTGGAACCAAAGCAACAGAAGACATGGGAAATCCTCAAAGATAGGGGGTTCATTCAGCTTCTCGCCACCCTAGCGGGCCGGCGAAGAGCGCGATATTACCATGTGGATCAAGCCTTTAGTCGTATCTAACTGTAAACAAAAATTAGCAGTCTGCCCTGACCACCTACAATCCGAAATCTGAAGGTCAGAGTCTGGTCCCCGCCATCCCCGGCAGACAAAGCGCCTGCCATTATCAGCACAGATGAAAACTCCTAAGGTCAAACCATGCCGGGCAACACCCGCGGGATCGCACTGCACGGCAAAGCCGGCAAAAAGGCCAAACCCGTTAACGAACTGATACCCAAGGTCGATGTGAGGAAACACTTGAAATCGACCAATACTTCCACGTCGCCAACCAGGCTACAACGCAAGGCCATTTATCGCTCAGCCCTTGCGGCGGCGGGCTCGAGGATGCGCCTGATCATAAACCTTGGCGAGATGCTGAAAATCAAGATGCGTGTACACCTGAGTGGTCGAGATATCGGCATGACCCAGCAATTCCTGCACCGCACGTAAGTCTGAACTTGATTCCAACAGGTGGCTGGCGAAGGAGTGACGGAGCATGTGCGGGTGTACGCCGCGCCCCAGCCCCTGACGAGCTGCCCAGATCTGAACTCGTTTCTGAATCGCTCGCGGTCCCAGGCGGGTACCCTGGCGTCCGATAAACACCGCGACTTCCTCCGGCTTTACCAGCGTCTCTCGGCGCTCCAGCCAGTCAGTAATGGCCTTGATGGCATAGCGCCCGACCGGCGCCACTCGAGTCTTCCCTCCCTTGCCAGTAATCACAATAGTACAAGTGGTGAGATCAATATCCTTGAGATCCGTACCCGCCAATTCGGACAAACGCAGGCCTGACGAGTAAAACAGCTCGAGCATTGCCCGGTCGCGGTAGTCCAGGTCCAAGCGCGGCTTGATTGCAACGAGTTGTGCCGCTTGTTCAATATTGAGCGTGCTGGGCAGTTTGCGCTGGCCGCGCGGGGCCGAAACGCCCTCAAAGGGGTTGGCCTTGATTCGTTTCTCACGCAGCCAGTAGCGATAACACGAACGCGCAGCTGACAGACTACGGCTGATAGAGCGGCTGGCCAGTCCCGCATGGCGTAAACGCGCCGGAAACAACCGCGCCTGCGCTGGCGCAAGCTTGAGCAGATTACTGACACCACGCTCGGCAGCAAATGTGACAAGCCGCGCAAGGTCACGTTCATACGCCGACACAGTGTGAGTGGAAAATCGGCGCTCGTAACGCAGGTAATCAAGAAAAGCGCTGACCAAATTGTCTATGCCAGTCATAACCCGAACTCAGGGAAGATTAAGGCGGCTGCAGGCGGCACCGATCAGCCCTCCCAGCCCCTCAAGAAGCACCGTGTCCATATCTGCACGATAGCGCTGCGAATCATGAGCAGCCAGGATCACCCAGCCAAGTAGAACCTGATCTGCATTGCATATCGGTACCACTGCACATGAACCAACCCGCGAAGCGATGGCCGGTGGAAGGTGACACATCACCTCAGCCGATGGTGGTGCCTCGACCAAACAGGCGTTTCCCTGAAAACGCTGAATCAGTGCCTGTACTGTTTCATCAGAACAAGCCACGAGAGCTTGTACCGGCGCCGCCGTGCCCACAACCGTATCGAGAAATTTGACAACAACGCTATCCAGATCAAACTCCTTTTGCAACACCTCGGGCACACCACGTATCAGGTCACTGAAATCACAGGTGCAGATGATCGCCTGAAAACAGCGTTGTAGCCGCTGTTGTAGCCGGCTGTTTTCGCGCGCCGCGTTCATTAACAACTTCAAGCGACCACGTTCAGCACCAAGCTGGTCACGCAGGACGGTAACCTGGCGTTCCAGCAGCGATACCGCACCGGTACGACCCGAATGAGGAACTACCAACTCAGTTAACAAGGCGAGGTGGCGCTCAAAGAAATCCGGGTGACGGCGCAGGAAATCCGCAACTTCCCGCTCCTCAAGGCCAAGCCCTGGCGTATCGTCAGAAGTCCGGCGCGAGGTCATATCAAAAAATCGGCCACTGTCCATCAAAAACGCTCACGACCCGACCATTCATACTGATAGGACCATGGCCCGGCCATGTCACGCTGAGTGGGCCGCCCGGGAGCGTCACACAAACCGTATCATCAATCCGATCCTGCAAACGACACACGGCAACAGCTGCGCAAGCCCCGCTACCGCAGGCAAGCGTTTCCCCCACACCGCGCTCCCAGACCCGCAGGCGCAAGGTCTGTCTGTCAACCACTTGGACAAAACCCACATTGGTGCGCTGCGGGAAATCGGAGTGACACTCGAGCATTGGACCCAACTGATCCACCCCAGCGACATCAATATCATCGACGATCAGCACCGCGTGGGGATTGCCCATCGATACGGTTCCGATCCGGTGCGATTCCCCCCCAACGACAATCGGATAATCATCGGCGACGGCCGGCGCGTTAAAAGGGATATCCCGGGGTTCGAAACTGGGGGCCGCAAGTTGTGCCGTGATCTGCCAGTTGTCAGCTACCGTCAAACGGATACGTGTACTGATGGTCTGTATTTCAAGTTCACGGCGCTCGGTAAGGCCTTGCTCGATCAGAAAACGGCCAAAACACCGCGCTCCGTTGCCACACTGGCCGGACTCGCTACCGTCGGCATTGAAAATACGCATGAAAAAGTCCGCGTCACCAATCGCTGGCTGCGCTACGATCAACTGGTCACAACCAACGCCGTGATTGCGATCTGCCAACTGTTTCACCATAACGGTGTCAAGGTCCAGTGGCGTGCGCACACCATCGAGCATGACAAAATCATTGCCCAACGAGTGCATCTTGGTAAAAGGAAGCTTGCGCATGTTGATTGGGGGCACTCGGCCCACTCGGTCTGACGCCAGCGTAATTATAGTCCGGGGCGGGCCATCGCCTTGACAGGTCAGCCCGACGCCGTGTTAGCCCTGCATGGGCTCTGGAGGGCAAAGCCGAAGCCAGTCAGCATTCGAGTCACCGATAGCAAGAAACCAGGGATTGAGGACGCTCGCTTTGTTGTAATTCAACTCCACACCTTTGCAATCAACCAGTTGACCGCCGGCCTCATTCAGTATGCAGTGGGATGCACAGGTATCCCATTCCGAGGTAGGGCCAAACCGCGGATACACATCAGCATCACCCTGCGCGACCACGCAAGCCTTTAGCGCACTACCCATGCTGACGATCTGGGGAACATTTCCGCTCGCTGCTGTGAGCGCATCACGAAACGCGTTTACCGCCTCGCCGGAATGCGAGCGACTGGCAACCATTCGTGGCCGGGAGGGGTCATAGGAATCTACCTGTATACGCTGAGCCGGCTTTTGCGCGATCTGTCGCCAGGCGCCTGTACCTTGAGCTGCAAAATAGCTGGTCCGGGTACATGGACTGTAGACCACGCCGAGGATCGGCTTGCCGTTTTCAGCCAGACCGATATTGACGCTGAACTCACCGTTGCGGCGAATAAACTCCTTGGTGCCATCGAGCGGGTCAACCAACCACAACTGTGGCCATTGCAGGCGATCTTCAACATCAATGCCCTTGGATTCCTCAGACAAAACCGGGATATCGGGTGTCAAGGCTTGAAGTTGCTCAACGATGATGTCATGAGCACGATGATCCGCCGTGGTGACGGGTGAGCCATCAGCCTTGTGGGCAATCTCGTATTCTTTCTCGTAAACATCGAGAATCACATCACCCGCTGCTGTTGCTATATTGATCACCTGTGCCAGCAACAAATGGTGGCTCACTATCTTTGCCCGGCCTTCTCAGCCATAAGATAGGTGGCAAGCAAACTGCGAGCATCGGAGAACTCCTCCCGTGCCCGCAATCTACAAAGATCCGCTAATGACCATTGCGCCATTTCAAGGGCTTCGGGCTCATTGCCATTAGCAAAACGCAGGTCCACACTTTCGATATTAAAAAGACGGCTACGCGCCACTATGGTGGTCTTGAGGATTTGGGGTAACACGCTCATGAGTGGGCGGGTGCGAGCTTGCCTGGCGGGATACTGATGGGGTGCAGATTAACCCAGACTATCCTTCGAAACAATGCAGTACCTGTGGCATAGGCCACAGCAATGGAGGGTAAATCCGACAGTCCGCCGTCGGCGCTAAAATAGCCGGTACAGTCTAATTATCCTGGACGCTTTGTCGTTCCTTACCTTCATAACAGGCGTTACCCATACTATGGCCTTGATTGACTGGACGCAGATTGATTCGGTATTCCTGGACCTCGACGGCACCTTGCTGGATCTGCATTTTGATAACTACTTCTGGACCGACTTCATCCCACGTCGATACGCAAACAAGCACCGAATCGCTTTGGATGGCGCACGCAGCACACTCTTTTCCCGGATGTGCGCCTTGCGCGGGACGCTCGAGTGGTACTGCGTAGACTTTTGGACCGATGAACTGGGTCTGGACATTGCCGGCCTTAAAGCCGAGCTACGCCACCTTATCCAGATCCGTCCTGGCGCTCGTGATTTTCTCACAGCGCTGCATGCCGATACTCGACGAGTGGTACTGGTCACCAATGCTCACCCCGCCAGCATCGACTTGAAGATGAACCAGACCGGCCTGGAGCCGATGTTTGATCGTATTGTGAGTTCCCATACGCTAGGTTATCCAAAGGAGTGCGCGACTTTCTGGACCAATCTGCAAGCTATTGAGCCGTTCGCGGGAGATCGCACTCTTTTCATTGATGACAATCTTGCGGTGCTGCGCGCGGCCGGAACCTACGGCATTGGCCACCTCCTTGCCGTGATACATCCCGACTCGACCGGCCAACCCGTGGACCCCGAGGAATTCTCCGGCATGCATGCCTTCGAGGAACTCAACTTTTTTCCACACTCCGGGAAACCGCTACCCTGGCAGGCGCCACATGACACGAACTGCTGATCTTTATGATGCCCATGCCGACCGTCTGCAGGTGGTGGAGCCGATTTTTTCTGATTTTGGCGGTGCGGAGCACTTTGAAGGAATTATTGCCACGGTCAAAGTATTCGAAGACAACAGCCTGGTGCGTTCAACGCTTGAGTGCGAGGGCGCAGGAAAGGTACTGGTTGTCGATGGCGGCGGGTCGTTGCGCTGCGCACTGGTCGGCGACCAGATCGGTGCACTGGCGCAAGATAACGGCTGGCACGGGTTGATCGTCTACGGCTGCATCCGCGATAGCCAACAACTGTGTACCCTGCCGATTGGTATCAAGGCGCTCGGGGCCTGTCCAGCTAAGAGCACTAAACGCGGTGAGGGGCAACCACAACTGTCCGTACGTTTGGCCGGTACCACTTTTACCCCGGGCCACTATTTGTGGGCCGACAGCGACGGTATCCTCGTTGCATCGACTCCGCTACCTTAAACGTGGACCTGTCTGACACGTTCGCCGCCGAGTTTACAGATCGCCTGTCACGACCTCGGGCCACACCAGACCTTGATCAACAACCGGCTCTGGCAGCGTTTATCCGCCTGGCCGAGGAACTCAACCACTCTTTCAACAAATCCGAGCGCGCCTGGCCGACAAAGTTGTCGGACTGGACACGGCATCTGCGCCGCCGGCCGTTTTTCGGTGAAAAGGGTATATATCTTTGGGGCTCGGTCGGCCGAGGTAAAACGGTGATGATGGATACACTGCTTGACAGCCTGCATGAATCACGCTCGCGGCGGGTGCACTTTCACCGCTTTATGCTCGAGATTCACGAGCGCCTGCGGGCCTTGCGCAACCAGAGCGACCCTTTGCGCCGGATCGGCACCGAGATCGCAGGCAAAACCCGGGTGCTCGGGTTCGATGAGTTTTATGTTTCCGATATCGGCGATGCCATGATTCTTTCCGGGCTATTGCACGCCCTGGTCGAGCAAGGGATGACTCTGATATTCACCTCGAATACGCCGCCATCGTCACTTTACCAAGGCGGGTTGCAGCGCGAGCGCTTTTTGCCGGCGATCCACCTAATAGAAACGCATACCCGCGTAATCCACCTTGGCGGTGCGCGCGATTATCGTCTTGAGACGCTGAGCTCGGCACCCACGTACCATGCACCCCACAACGCCCAGGCACAGGCACAGATGGAGACGATGTTCCACCAGATCAGTCCTGGGAGTACGCTTGCGCCTGCCGCTGTTACCATTAACGATCGAAAGATTGAGTTGCTGGCAGGCGGCGACGGAGTCATGTGGTTCACTTTTGAGACGCTGTGCGTCGGGCCGCGCTCAAAGGCCGATTACGTTGAGATTTCCCGGGCTTGCCACACCCTGCTGATCAGTGATGTCCCCTACCTGGACGCGGAGCACGATGACGCAGCGCGACGCTTGGTCGAACTGATTGATGAGCTTTACGACCGGCGAGTCAATGTCATCGTCTCAGCAGCCACCAGCCCTGACGCGCTGTACCGTGGTGAACGAATGGCGCGGGGCTTTGCCCGAACCGCTAGTCGGCTGCATGAATTCCAATCAACCGACTATCTTTCCAGCGCGCACCGACCCTGAGTCCAGGTCCAGATCTCAGCCACTCGCCAATCCGGCGGCGATCAGCGCATTTACGTACCAGCGGTGAAAAGCATGGACGCTGGGCTCGAGGTCGGGGCAAAACCGACCGGGCCGGGCCAGTACCGAGTTAAGTCCATGCTACTGGGCCTCAAGCGCTGCTCTGGCCTCGTCCATACCAACGGCCATTCGCTGTTCATAGCCGACGAGTACCTCATCGAAATCCGATCTTGCTACGCTGTCCTGGCCAAACATCAGGATCACACGAACCTGGTTGCTGGAGTGGAATCACACTCGAGCCCCAAACCAGAAACCCCGGATCATTTATAGCTTAAGCCCTAAGATGCAAGGGATTTCTTGGTGCGCCACGGTACGTCAGTACATCTCCTGCGGGTCCACATCTACCGACCAACGCACCCGGGCGGCTTCACGCAAGCCTTCAAGCCTCGCCAGCCAATCATCCAAAAAGCGGTGCAGTTGCCCCTCATTGGAGGCCGCCAACAGCAATTGTGCGCGGTAGCGCCCGGCGCGGCGCTCCATCGGCGAAGGCACGGGCTCCATCAGCCGGATACCGGCCCGGGCGGCCTGGGCTTTACCCGCGCGTACCGCCGAGCGCAGAAAATCCAGGGGTGGGCCGCTGCGTGCTGATTCCGCGCGCAGCAGTACAAAACGGGCAAAAGGCGGGTATGCAGCTGCCTTGCGCTCTGCCAGAGCGGTATTTGCGAAGCCGGCAAAATCGTGCTGAACCAGTCGCGCATAGGCGGGGTTCTCCGGATGTTCCGTCTGTACCAATACCTCGCCTGGTCGTTGACCGCGCCCGGCCCGGCCTGCCACCTGTGCCAACTGTTGGAACATCCGTTCCGGCCCACGAAAATCAATACTGTAAAGCCCCTGATCCATGGCCAACACACACACCAAAGTGATTCCTGCAAAATCATGGCCCTTGGACAGCATCTGCGTACCGACCAGGATATCTACCTGACCTTGGCGTACCGCACTCAGGGCCTGCGCCAGATCCTGGGAACCCCCTGTGGCATCACTATCCAGGCGCAACACCCGAGCGCTTGGGAATATCCGTACCAGAGCTTCCTCGACGCGCTGGGTGCCCTCGCCTACAAGATACAGCGACTCGCCAGCACATTGTGGACAGGAATGTGGTGGAAGTGCATTAGCTCCGCAGTGGTGACAAATCAGGCGATTACTGCTCCGGTGTAAAGTCAGCCTGGCATCACAGCGATGACACTGCGCCTGCCATCCACATTCGGAACACCCAAGCAATGGGGCAAAACCACGCCGGTTAACGAATACCAGGCTTTGCTCTGCCCGCTCCAGGCGTTTGCCGATGGCTCCAACCACCGGTGCTGTCAGGCCCTCGTTGACGGCCAGGCGGTTCAGATCCAGGATTTGTACCTTGGGCATTTGCGCGACACCCGCCCGAACCGGTAGCGCCAGGCGCCGGTAGCGGTCACTGCGAACATTGGCAACACTTTCCAAAGATGGAGTGGCCGAGCCCAGCACCACCGGAACCCCGCTTAACTGAGCCCTTTTTACTGCCACATCCCGCGCACTGTAACGGAATCGATCGCGCTGCTTGTACGAAAGGTCATGCTCCTCGTCCACGATAATCAGCCCCGGCCTGGGCAGGGGTGCAAAAACGGCTGAGCGGGTACCCAGGACGACCGCGGTACTGCCCTCGCGGGAACGCCACCAGGCCCGATGACGTTCCCCAGGGCTTAGTCCCGAGTGCAGCACCGCTAAAGACCTCCCCAGGCGTGCCTGGAAGCGTTCCACCAACTGGGGGGTCAACGATATCTCTGGCACAAGCACCATCGCCTGAAAGCCACGGGAGACTGTCTTCGCCACACAATCCAGGTAAACCTCAGTTTTACCGCTACCGGTTACCCCATCCAGTAAAAATGGCACGTAATTGCCGTTGGCCTGGTCAATCGCTAGACAGGCATCCCGCTGCGCTGAGTTCAGGCGCGGTGGCGCCGACAACGGTGCCGGTGATACTGATGCAGCGGTGACCTGCTCAATCCAGCCACGGCCTGCCATTAGCGCCACAGTCGACGATGATCTGGGTGCCAGACCCACCAATGTTTCACCTGCTAAACCTGCTGTGCCCGCACTTACCAGCACCTGGAGCACGTGACGCTGCACGTGGTAGCGCACAGGCAATGTCAATAACGCCTGCTCGCCAGCATCACAGATACGCCAGTGGGGAGTGATCCTGGGTTCGGCAGGTCGATCTCGGCGCAACAAAGAAGGGATGGCTGCTTGCATCACCTCGCCGATAGGATGGTGGTAATAACGTGCAGCCCATTTCGCCAGCGCAAAAACCTGCGGTGTCAGCGAGGGCTCATCATCAAGTACCCGGATGATGTGGCGCAAACGTCTCATGGGTACCGCGCTTTGAGCCGACATACCGCAGACAATTCCGACTACGGTGCGCTTTTGTAGCGGCACCATAACCCGCATACCCGGCACAAGCAGCGACTGATTGTCTTTGCAGGAATAATTAAACAACTGACGCATCGGCACAGGCAATGCCACCTGCACAACTTGTGCATCAGTCAACGTTGCACCGCCTGATCTAACCCACCCAAGTTAGGCGGTAGACTTTTTGTCACACACAAGTAATCGCTCATAAATCTTTGAGGGCACAAGGAGATTCAAGGTTGCCCACAAACTCTGTGGATAACTTTGTGTACAAGTTCACGAGACCGAGCTAATCCTAACCGACGGACCCGATATTTATTCAATTGCCTATTTTTTAGGCAGGTAAATTTGAGCGGTATTTCAGTCATTTAGGATAACTGACCTGATCTTTTTCACTATACCTCTTAGCGCGGTGCACAATATTGCGAACAACTCGGCAGGTGTGCACAAAAAGTGCCTGACTAGATAAATTAGAAAATACTTATGCTCTTTATTGATCATACATTTAGGTAACAGACTTGAGCGCTCACAACAAATGTTTAACCCATGTCCCGTTGTAAAACAACCACCATGGAATGGTCACACATGAAGAACTGGGACTGCATCTTTAATGCGATCAGCAAGGCCACTGGCACAAAGTTTAGCGGTGAGCAGGTAACGCCTATCAGCGGCGACAAGGTTAGTGATACTCAGATTATCAGCGATGGACGCGAAGAATACTTTATCAAGCGCGCAACCGCTGACGCAGTTCGGCGTCTTGCCGCTGAAGTTGAGGGGCTTGAAGCGCTGCGAAAAGTTAAGGCACTCACAGTGCCACGGGTCATCGTTAGCGGTCTCGCTGACACCTGCTCTTATATAGTGCTCGAGCGCCTGCGCTTCACTCGCGCAACTGACCAAAGTGCGGCGCAACTGGGCCTTCAATTGGCCTGCCAGCACCGCACTACCGACGAAACCTTCGGCTGGGATCACGACAACTTCATCGGTCCCAATACGCAGTTAAACCCGCGCCGAACCGACTGGGTGAAATTCTGGCGCGACTGCCGACTACGGCCGCAACTGGACCTCGCGGCGTCAACTGCCAGTGGCAAAGTCCTAGCGAAATCCGGCGAAAGGCTGCTGGAATCTTGCGATGCTTTTTTCAACGGCTATCGACCCACTCCGTCACTACTGCACGGAGACCTTTGGGCCGGTAATTGGGGTGTCCTGGCCGACGGTTCTCCGGTGGTGTTCGATCCGGCCGTTTATTTTGGTGACCGCGAAGCCGATCTGGCGATGACCGAGCTTTTTGGAGGGTTTGGACCAGCGTTCTACAGCGCCTATAGTGATACCTGGCCACTCGATGCCGGCTATGGCACGCGCCGCAACCTTTACAATCTGTATCACGTACTCAACCACCTTAACCTGTTTGGTGCCAGTTACCTACCCCAATCCAAGCAACTGATCCTCAGCCTGCTGGCGGAGGTGTGCTAAGCAAGACGCTCAGTCAGGGCGGCGCCGACTCAGCAGCTCACCAAAACTCACGTATTCACTTCCTCCCAGTCGACCGATCGGATTGATTTTGTCAGCAAGAAACTTAACTCGGCCTTTGGCATCTTCACCTATGACCGCATCATCAACGAAAACACCGTGAACTTCGCCAAATATCAGCGACTGGGGGTCAGGGCCAATGTATTGAATATCGTAAAGGCTGCAGGCGAATGCGACCCGGGCGTTGGCAAGGCGTGGCAACCGCGACCCCTCTAACTCCGTCGTCTCGAGCCCAAGGTTTACCACTTCGGACTCGCCCGGGGGAAAGTTGGCTGATGAAGCATTCATGGCATCCAACTGATCCAGACTAACGATGTGGATCACAAAGTCGTGTCGATCACGGATATTGTCCCGGGTATCCTTGGCGCCACCCTCGGGCTTCATGCCGGCCGAAATCATCACCAGCGGAGGGTTACTTGAGATCGCATTGAAATAAGAAAAAGGCGCCAGGTTGAAACTGGCATTGGCATTTTCCGACAGCACCCAGGCAATGGGGCGTGGTATGACTGTCTGAGTCAACGTGAAATAAACCTGTTGGGGTGTCATATCCCCAAAATCGATAAACATCTTCTACTCCCGGTTGTTACTTGAGATCCCCGATGGAGATCATTCCCCAACTCAGATAATCTTACGCAGTTCGTACTCTAGAATCCCCTCTGCTCCATGCTCGCGTAGCCTCGGAATCAACGAACGCACACTTTCACGATCCACCACCGTCTCAAGCGCCACCCACTGCTCATCGGAAAGGGCGCTGACCGTAGGCGCATGCAAACTGGGCAGTAACTGAAGGATTTCGTCGAGCCTTTCGCGCGGTGCATTCATTTTTAGTGCCACCTTCTGGTGCGCCGCCAGCGAAGCCTGCAGCAGCAGTGCAATATGCTCGATCTTGCGTCGCTTCCAAGGATCAGCCATTGCATCCGGGTGGGCAATCAGACGGGTATGCGTATGCAACAGGTCGCAAACAATGCGTAGCCCGTGTGCACGGATAGTGCTACCGGTCTCAGTGATCTCCACGACTGCGTCCACCAGTCCCTCGACCGCCTTGGCTTCGGTCGCACCCCAGGAAAACTCAACCTCACACTCAATGCCCCGCTCGGCAAGATAAGAGCGGGTGAAGTTCACGAGCTCAGTAGCAATCCGCTTGCCCTGTAGATCCTCGATCGACTGGATTGGTGAATCCTGCGCCACTACCAATACCCAGCGGCAAGGCTGGTCGGAGCTCTTGGAATAAACAAGGTCGCAGACCTCCTCGACCTTCGCGCCGGTTTCGAGAATCCAGTCCAGCCCTGTCAGACCCAGATCCAAGGTACCCTTGGCCACGTAGGCAGCCATCTCCTGTGATCGCACCAGCGCGCAGGAGATATCTGGGTCATCGATGCTGGGAAAATAATTGCGAGATCCCGACTGGATGTTCCAACCGGCCTGCTTAAACAGCGAGATAGTGGCCTGCTCAAGACTCCCTTTGGGCACGCCCAGTTTCAACTGCGTCATGGAAAGTTTCGGATACCTGGGGAAAAGGGCCGCGGATTATCGCATAGGAGATTGTTTATCATTGCGAGAAAAGCTCAACTGCGCAATTCGCTGATCAGCGGCACGATGAGCTCCTGTAACACTTTGCGGTCAAGCGGGCCAATATGCTTGTAGCGGATTACACCCTCGGGGTCGATAACGAAGGTCTCGGGCACCCCATAAACCCCCCAGTCAATTCCCACCGCGCCTTGCCCATCGACCGCAATCATGTGGTAAGGATTGCCCAACTGGCGAAGCCAGGCCCGGGCATCCTCTGGGGCATCCTTGTAGTTCAGGCCAACCAGGGTAACCAGATCCTGCGCTGCCAGCTCATTTAGCAAAGGGTGCTCAGAACGACAAGCCACGCACCAGGAAGCCCATACGTTCAGCAGCCAGGCCTTACCGCGTAGATCTGCACTACCCACCAAATCATCCATGGCCAGCAAACGTGGCAACTCGAAGGCCGGTGCCGGTTTGCCGATCAACGGCGAGGGCACCTCACGGGGATCGAGCGTCAGGCCTACTGCCAAAAACCCACTGATCACGAGGAAAACCGCAAGCGGTATAAGATAACGAAGTGCTTTCATATCAGCACGAAAGCCGCTAAGCGTCCGGTGCACCATACGCCTGCGGGCAGGAAAAATGCGGGCCTGCTGCGATGATCAGTGGTCTTAATCATCCTGTTCGGTCGTGGAATTCTCTGCTATTAGAACTCTGATCGCGTTAAATACCTCGGGTGCGTCAAAATTCCTGGCGCCGGTTGCGATATAACGTGCCCGGCCAGCCCGATCGACGATATAACTGGTCGGCAAAGCTCGGACTTTCCATTGCTTGGTCACGACCATGTTTTCATCCAGCAGTACCGGGAAATCGAGCGGCGGATCAAAACGCTGCAGAAAAGCCGCGACCTGTCCCGCGTCCTCACCCACGTTGACCGCGATGAACTCAAAAGGTTCTGCCGCCAGGCGGTTGCGGACCACCTGCATCGACGGCAATTCCTTCACACATGGGGTGCACCAGGACGCCCAGAAGTTCACTACCACAACTCTTCCCAAAAATTCGGGCAGCGCACGCGGGCGACCATCAAGATCCGCAAGTCGCAGTTCGGGCGGAGATGCATGCTGACTTGGCACGGGCGTAAACAGATCGCCCAGTCCCGTCGCCGACGCTATCACACTGGCGGTAGCGGCGATGAGTCCCGCGACTACGAACGCGGCTACCGTCAGTCGCCGAGTCACTGTTTCAGATCAGTTGATGGCGCCGGCCGCGGCGTTCGCCATTCCAATCAACTCCTCAGCAGGAACATACCCGGGAATGGTTTTTCCATTTTGCAGCACAATCGTCGGTGTTCCGCGCACCCCGACCAGTTTAGCCACATCCATATGCCGACCGATATCCGTGTCGCAGATGCGCGGCTCAATCGCTCGTCCTGACTTCGCATCAGTCATAGCCTGCTGGGGATTATCCGAACACCATACCGATACCAAAGTATCAAAAGATGATGACTTCGTGCCTGCACGGGGATACCCCAGATAACGCACTTTGACGCCCCCGGCGAGCAACTGATCGACTTCGTTATGCAGACGAACGCAGTAACCACACTCAGTATCGGTAAATACGGTGATCGTGCTCTTTGGCTCTGTCGGGGAAAAAACCACCATCCCGGCCTCGTCCAGATCTTCAATTGCGCTGCGACGCCCGGTTTGTCTAACCTCTTCGGTCAGGTTGACGGTTGTATCCAAATCAATCAGGTCGCCGTGCAACAGATAACGGCCATCGGCAAAAAGGTACACCACCTGTGGGCCGAATGTGACCTGGTAAAGGCCTGGCAGGGGCGTAGCCTTGACTTCATCCGGCGGGGTACCTGGTATCAGGGTTGCAGCGGTTTCCAGTACCTCTTGGGGTAATTCCTGAGCTGCAGCAGTACTAAGCCCAAGCAGTCCTAAGACAATCAGAATAGAGTGAAAAAACATGGTGATCTCGTCAGCTAAGGAGTAAAAACAATCTAAACGCGAGCCATTAGTGTACTCCAGTCCTGTTGGTCCCGCTGCTGGCCAAGATAACCAGCGCCGGGTCGTAAGCGCGCGCAGGCGCCACTCAAACAAATGAAACATTAAGTATTGGGGTCGACCTCACCACAGCGCATCACTCGGGCGACAACCACTCCACCAGGTAGTAGAGCATCTGCCCTTGCGTAGATTTGGATGGGCCCGCCACCTTTGCCGGGAAAAGCCGCTGCGCTGGCCGCGCACCGGCGCGCGCTGCTTTTGCAGAATCAACTATCTGCACGCAGTTAGCCGGGTAGCGCTGGCGGTTACGCCCGGGCATGTAGACCAAGGCCCAGTACTCTTCCGAGGCCTCGGTTTCAGAGTCAGGCGGTACGAAACCCTGCACAACTTCAAATGTTAAGCAAAGTCGCCGGCCCTGCCCTATGGAGCGCGAGTAATGATGTAGCCACCAGACTTCTCATCATGCTGTAACTGCAACAGGCCGCGGTTGGCGGCTTCTTCAAGTAAGGCGCCAAACGACTGGAAGCCATGATAACGCTCACTGAATCCGGGCTGGCGACGTTTCAGTGTCTGCTTGACCATCGAACCCCAGACCTTGTCCGTATCACCACGCTCTTCAAAAAGATCATCCAGCGTTGCCATGACCATATCAATGGCATCCTGGCTGCGCTTCTCGTCCTCGCTCATACCAGATTTCTTTTTGGATGCGGGGGCCTTGGCCTTTTTCTTTCGAGCCGGACGCTTGGAGCGTACCAGATCATCGTAAAAAATGAACTCGTCGCAATTAGCCGTCAACAGATCAGAAGTCGAGTTCTTGACCCCCACACCGATAACGTACTTATTGTTCTCGCGAAGCTTGCTCACCAGTGGTGAAAAATCAGAGTCGCCGCTCAGCACCACGAAACAATCGACATGGGACTTGGTGTAGCAAAGGTCCAGCGCATCAACAACCATACGTATATCGGCAGAGTTCTTGCCAGATTGGCGCACGTGTGGAATCTCAATGAGCTCGAACGCGGCTTCGTGCATCGCCGCCTTGAAGCTCTGGTAACGATCCCAGTCCGAATAGGCCTTTTTGACCACAATATTACCCTTGAGCAGCAGTCGCTCAAGCACTGCCTTCATGTCAAATTTCTGATCAGTAAAATCGCGTACACCCAGGGCAATGTTCTCAAAATCACAAAAGAGCGCCATATTCCGGGTAGTGGTGTCCGTACTCATGATGGGTTTTCCGTTTTGCAGGTTGCTTGGCCATATACCGGGCAAAGCATGAAAGAAGGCGGGTTCAGGGAGAGTCTAACCGCACCACCGTGCCCGGGCTACATTTGGGGTGCGACATATAACGCCGATGTAAGAGTACGGGCCTGGTAGCGTAATCCCCCACTTTGCAGTTGTGCTGCCAGCATCGGCGTTGCACTCAGGTGGGCACGCAGGTCGGCACTTTGTGCCGCGTAAGGCAGTAGCGCTGCAATGACGTTCTCCGTTGCCGGACAACGCAGGCCAAATGCGCTCTTGAAGGAGTTATTACGGGCCAGCATTGCCGGAACCGCAGAATTTTTCAGCTCATCGTGGTCGGCAAAATTGATACTGAGTATTCCGGTCGGCGACAGACAGCGTTGCAATTGTGAAAGCCACTTGTGATCACAGGAAATCGCACGACTTGGCGTGCCGCCAAGGCCACCAAAAAGGTCATCGATCACAAGATCAAATCGTGGCCCGCGGTAGCGTGCGACGAAGCGCCTTGCGTCATCCAGATGAACAGTCGCAACCCCGGGTTCGATGCCAAACTGTTCGCGCGCCACGCGTACGTGCACCGGGTCGTTCTCTACTGCGGTCACGTGTAACCCTTCAAACAACACCTGCAACTGACGCACCACAGTGCCTGCGCCCAGCCCCAACAACAAAACCCGTTGGGGCTCTGGCCGTGGGTGAAAATAAAGACCGAGCCAGAGCAGATCCCAAACGCTACCCGTCACAATCCGGCGAGGATTAAACTGGCTATGCAAGATGCCATCGGTATACAGGCGCCGGCTGGCGCCGGCACCGCGCACCTGATACAAGTGGCCGTTTTGTCGCTGACTCCACAGGACGGCTATGGGGCTACTCCTTGATCTTTCCTATGGAAAATTGTTATTCCTCCATCACTCAATTGTAATGCGACGACTCCCGCCCGTTACTGGCCTGCGCGATTGAAAAACAGGACTCGATGCAACAGCAAAGGTATCCGAAAGGCTTAGCCAGTGTGGAACCAGCACTACCAGCCAAAACAGACCTGGGCTGTGCCGCATTTGTAAATGGGTGAGGGAAGCCCAGGCACTGCCAGCGAAAGCTCAAGCGGTGATATCAGCCCCAACATAGGTCTTTAACGCCCGCAAATCCAGAAAATACCGACAGACCTCGACATCAGCGGCCATCAGCAGGGGAACCTTCTCACCGTAGGCATAGGCCCAGTCCGGACTCTGATCGACATCATGCACCTTGAAAGAAAAACGGTATTCATCTTGCAGTGCCACGAGCTGTGCGTGCATATCCTCGCACAGGTGACAATTGCGACGCACGTACAAATCGAGAATCCCGGTCGGCATCAACTCCCCCCAAGCCCTAGAGCCTTTGCAGCTGAAAGGATATTCTAGGGGCTGGTTACTGCTGGCTCATACCCATGCCCCTATCACTCTGGCTATCCATGTCGGCGATCTGCATTCTCGGCGCGATGTCCCCCGGGCCCAGCCTGGGAGTAGTAGTACAGAATACTTTGGCGGGTGGGCGGGCTCAGGTGGTTGTGACTGCGCTAAGCCATGGCGTTGGGATCATCATCTGGGCTCTGTTGACGGCGGGTGGGATTGGCCTGCTGATCACCCAGCAACCAGCTCTCTTCGAAGGCATGCGCTACGGCGGAGCGATCTTGCTGGTATATCTTGGAATCCGCAGCCTGCGCAGCACGGCGAGCGCCACCGAGGCGTTGCACACAGTCACCACTGCCCACACTACCCCGATCCGGGATGGCTTCGCCATCGCCATCATTAATCCAAAGATTGCACTTTTTTTCCTTGCCCTTTTCAGTCAGTTTGTCCGACCCACGGCCGGAATGGGCGAGAAAGTGATCATGGGGTTGACTGCTGGTGTCATCGATGTGCTGTGGTATGCGCTCGTTGCATTGGCACTGTCGCACTCCGCAATCCTTGACCGCCTGCGTGCCCGGGCTCTGGTGCTGGACCGTCTTTTTGGCCTGATTCTGATTGCGTTGGCGGTACGGGTCGCCCTGTAATGCTACTCCTGCCGTAGGGTGACCTTGTTGCGGCGCGCAATCTATCTTGATCCGATTACACTACATAAAGAAATATCACTTCGTTTACAGGTATTTTTTATCTCTGTGTAAATATCCTAGTTGACAACGTTATTTGTGCGGTGCACCATTCGAGCTGACGACAATGAGGTGAAGGTGGCTCAGGCTAAATAGCCATCCACAAGCACCCGGGCCATGCAAAAAGGCGATTTATGCAAATTACGGACAAAGTCAGCGTCGTTACCGGTGCCGCCAGCGGCATAGGCCGTGCCACAGCACTGGAACTCGTGGCGCAGCGTATCAAGGGCATCGCCCTGGTAGACCTTAACCAGGGGCCGCTGCGTGATCTCGCAGATGAGATCAACAGTGCATCGGGCAGCGAAGTGGCTTTGCCATTCGCGGGGGACGTCACCGATGAGGATTTTCGTGTCCGGGTCTTTGATGAGACGGCACGTCGACATGGCACTGTTCAAATCGTGGTTCCCGCTGCCGGTATTTTTCGCGACCGCATGGCGGTCAAAATTGATCGCGACAGCGGAGAGGCTGATATCTACCCGGCGGAGGTCTTTCGCCAGGTCCTCGAAGTAAATCTGGTCCACCCGGTTTACTGGGCCATGGAAATGATCGCACGGATCGCGGTCGACCGGCGTAAGCGCGGCCTGAAAAAATGGCTGGCCGAGGAGAAAATCCAAGGCACCATTATCTTTATCGGCTCGGTCTCCTCACAGGGCAATCGCGGTCAGGTCTCCTACGCCAGCACTAAGGCCGGTCTTGAAGGTGCGGCTTCAACGCTAATGAAAGAGGCGATGTTCCACGGGGTACGCACCGGCGTCATCCATCCAGGCTTTGTCGACACGCCGATGCTTCAAGGTATGCCGGAAGGCTATGTTGAGCAGCATATCCTCCCAGATACCCAACTCGGCCGGCTAATCCGGCCTGAGGAAATCGCCGACGCGATCTGCTTTATGATCCGAAATTCTGCAGTCAGCGGCCAGTTATGGGCCGATGCCGGCTGGCACCCAGCCCCTGCCTGATACTCCCATCGAGCCCCGGGGAGCCAGTTTTGGGCTACGGTAACGGCTGGCGCGCTTGAGTCAAAAAGGGGGGGGTCTTATGATCCGCATTACTCCTTTTCCCGTAGCGGCCATGATCGGTCGTCACTAGCCCAACCCACACCATGAATAAGCAATCTCTCGATCCCCTCTGGATCGGCAAAACCTTTGACGACTTTCTGTTTCGCCCGCAAATGGGTGTTACTGCCAGCCGCGCAGCCGTACCGCTGAGTTCGAGCCTGACTCGCACCATTGCCTTGGAGTTACCCATTATCTCGTCCAATATGGATAGCGTCACCGGCGGTGACATGGCGCAAACGATGGCGCTTGAAGGCGGATTAGGGGTTGTTCACCGCGGACAAAGTATTGAGCGCCAAAGTGATACCGTGGCACGGGTCAAACGCAGCCACAGCGCCGTGATCGAACACCCCCGTACACTGCCCGCGGGCTCTACGATCGGTGAGGCCCGCGCGTTTGCCCGCAAACACAAGATCAATGGCATTCTGATTGAAAATTCGCCAGGTAGTGCGATTCTCGCCGGGGTACTGACCCGTCGAGACATTCCGTGGGATCGCTCACAGGACAACGAGATTGTCGATCACTTCATGACGCCACTGGCCGAGTTAAAGACCGCAGGACCAAAAGTGGCAACCGAAGAAGCGGAACGCATCATGTTTGATGGCCGCATCGAGCGACTGCCGCTGATCGACGATGAGCAACGTATTCATGGGCTCATCACACGCAAGGATGTGCGCTTTTTACGCGAGCGCCCGTTTGCCAGCAAAGACGCCAAGGGCCGACTGCTCGCGGGAGCGGCTGTTGGCTGTTCCGGGGATTTTTTAGAGCGCGCCCAGGCACTTCTCGAAGCCCGTGCCGACTGCCTTTTTGTGGATATTGCTCACGGCCACTCGCAGGTCATGCAAAATGGGATCGAGCGGCTTCGCGCGCAGTTTCCCAAAGTGCCGCTAGTCTGCGGCAATGTGGCCACGGGTGCAGGTGCCCGATTCATGCGCGATCTGGGGGCTGATGCGGTCAAAGTGGGTGTTGGCCCAGGTCGGGGCTGCCGAACACGCCTTGAGACTGCGGCCGGAGTACCACAACTACAGGCCATCCGTGAGGTCTGGTGCGCGGTAGGTGGCGAGATCGCCATCATGGCAGATGGCGGGGTACGCCACGACAAGGATATATTCCTGGCACTTGCCTGCGGTGCTGACACCGTGATGCTCGGAAGCGCTCTGTCAGGTACCGATGAAGCGCCCGGACGGGTCATCGAGGATCCTGCGACCCACAGCAAGAAGAAGATATACCGCGGCATGACTTCCCCTGAAGCCGTGATGGAATCGCTCTACGACGGCGAAGACGCTGAAGCTGTGGATGCGGCGCTGGCGACACCACCGGAGGGTCAGGAAATCCAGGTACCCTACCGTGGCGGTGTGGTCGATATTCTCCACCGAATTCGCGGTCATCTGCGCTCAGCAGTCAGTTATGCCGGCTGTGAATCCCTGGCCGGTGCGCGTGAGATGATTCTGCCTGACCCGCTGCAATACCTGATCGTACTGTCCGATGCTGCACGGCGGGAGTCCTACGAACGCTGAGGCTGGCCCAAACGCAATGAGCAATTCCCCGGCGCCGGCAACTGCTACCCTGGAACTGGGCGACGCCACCACCCCCGAATCCGGGGCATGGCACCTACTGGGGCTAATCACACCTTTGGTTACCCTGACGGGTATCGTTGCAGGTCAACCGGCTGCGGGCGCCATCTTAGTGTTGGCGCTGTACCCACTTGTGGATCTCGCCCTGGCCCGACCCGCGCCAACACGGGCAGCGCGTACCGACGGGCAAGGCCTTTCGCTGCTGCTTTATCTACACGTACTGTTGCATACCAGCGTGATTGTGGCGCTGTGCTGGCGTGCCGCAGCCGATGGCAATACGGCCGCCACCTGGGTCGCCATGCTCAGCGCCGGAATCAACAGTGGTTCCAGCGGCATCATCGTGGCCCATGAACTGGGCCACAGTTCTGCACGATCGATTAATCACTTTCTCGGACGCTGGAATCTGCTGCTGACGCTTTATCTGCATTTCACGATTGAGCACAATCGCCATCATCATCCCGCGGTGGCTACCGATACAGACCCGGCAAGCGCGCCGCGGGAACGCCACTTCTGGCAACAACTGGCATACACCCTCCCCGCCCAGTTTAAAAGCGCCTGGTCACTCGCCGCCCGCAGCGGGCCGCACAACCGTTTCAACTCGGTGCTGCGCGGTTTGCTGATCCAAAGTGCCTTGGTCATCGGGGTGTGGCAAGGACTGTCGGCGATTGCCGCGTTGGCTTTTGTCGGCCAGGCGCTAATCGGCATATTCCTGCTCGAGTACGTCAACTACATCCAGCATTATGGCCTCCGTCGCGAACGAGGTGCTCCGCTGACCGCACAGCATTCCTGGCAGACTGAAGCACGCTGGTCACGCTGGACACTACTGGAATTAACCCGCCATTCCGCACACCATCTGCACCCAGGGCGGCATTTCTGGGAACTACAGTCTTACCCCGATGCGCCGACACTCCCTGCGGGCTACTACGCTCTGTTCTGGCCGGCCCTGATTCCCCCATGGTGGCGCCGACTGATGGACCCCTTGCTGGAACCTGGCAACAGGCCGCAGTGACCTGCGGATACGCTTTGGCTGGGCACTTCATTTACACCATGACAGTAGTGACAACTGTTCCGCCTTTTCTGGCACAACCGGCACTGGCTCAGTCGGGTACGATTTGTGCAAGGCCCGAAGCGAGCCCCGGGTAGCGGATCACGACTCCCAGGTGCTCGCGCATCAAAGTGTTATCGATGCGCTTGGACTCAGCCAGGTAGGAACGCATTTCGGGGCTTAACTGCGAGCGCGCCATCTCAGCATCGATCACTGACGGGCGGGGAAGGTCAACTGCGTCGGCAACCTGAAAGAAAAAGTCAGTCATAGTTGAGGGATGCCCGTCACTGATGTTATAGACCGGGCGTGGTTCACCGATCCGCGCTGCCACGAGACAGGCGCTGACCAGATCTTCGACATGTACCCGGTTACTCCAGGGGCAAAGCGCCGGCGCGAGCACCGGTTGCCTGGCCCGTAACCGCTTCAGCGGCAATTTACCCGGACCGTAAATGCCGGGCACCCGAAGCACCACCAGCGATATCCCCAGGGCATCACACCATTTGCGCATGACTATCTCGGCATCCACACGTCGCCGTGCACGATCCGTTTGCGGCGCCAGCGCTCGCTCCTCGGTCACCCATGCCCCTTGGCAATCCCCGTATACGCCGGTGGTACTGATCAACACGACCCGCGACGGCACCTGACCATCTGCACAAAGACGTTGCGTGAGATTTCGCAGGCGTAGATCCTGGCGACCACCAGACGGGGGCGGTGCGAACCAGTACAGCACCCTGTCAGTTACCGGCAGCGAAAGCGTTATTTCCGTATCAAGATCTGCACTGACTGCTTCAATGCCTTCAGCGCCCAGTACCGCGGCACTGCTCGAGGTGCGCACCACCGCGCTTACCGAGCCGTCGTCGTCACGTTCGCGGTATGCGACCTGCCGGCCGACATAGCCGCAACCGACAAACAAACTCTTCATATGTTTATTGCGAGGAGGCGGTCAGAGTACCGGCGGTGACCAGGGTGGCGACGGTGACTTCAGCGCGCTTGCACTTTAGCTGCCCCCTGACATCAGCACTGAGATTGGGTGAGCTGATCACTCCCTGTATGCGCGCCGCCTTAACCCCGAGCGGGCAACCGGCATCGTGCAGTCGATTAATGTTGGTATCGCTGATCAGGGAACGCAGATCGTTAATCGATGCCTGCAGGCCCCAGTTGCCGGCATTATCGACCACACCAAAAATCCGTACGCCGCGCACCTCGAGAAGTGCCAGCCCGTCGGCGGTCACTTCAACCGAGACCGGTTCGATACGCTGATCTGTTGCCGAACCAATCGCTACCACATCGGCCGTAGAGGTCAAAGAAAGGGTGCCGATATAGGTACCGGCATAACTGTCAGTGGCATCACCTCGCGAAACCGAAAGTTCAATACCGCTACTCGATGAGCTTGCGCAACCCATTAATAAGCCCAAGCATAAAGTTGCGATGGCACCGACTCGACACGCCCGCTGAAAAGATGAAACGCTGCTGATCGATGACAAAAACAAGCTCATGGCACGCGATCATAACGCAATAGGGAACTGCTCCAAGCATACTGCCCTAGAGAAATTCGACAACTGCACGTGGTACGCGAGGCGCGACCACGAGCAAGCTGTGATTTAGCGGCCCCGACAACCGCCAGACAATGGCCAGGTCTTGAGCCTTGCTGATCTGTACCACTTTATCACTGGAGCCGGGCAGACGACCCAGGGTCACCCCCCCTATCCCACGGGATATTTCTTACCCCCCTACAAAACAAATGCGAGAAATATTCTAGATTCAAAATCAGTTAAATCCTGGGTCATAGATCGTCTGATGTGAGATCTTATTTCCAAACAGGCGTTAAAGTAGGACGATGCTGAGTGCGCACCTTAGTTCCCTTCTACATGCCCGCTCGCCGGCGATCCTCGCCGACCCTCGCCACCGGTTATCGGTACTGCCAATGAGATTAGCGTTGGCTGCCGGAACTGCCTTCTGCATGACATCGGAGCTCGGGGCTCGCGAACATAACTTGGAAGAAGATTTAGCACCAACTTCAATATCACAGACAGAGTCGGTAGAGGATACACGTCAACAAGAAAAAGTGCCTTTGGCTAAATCCCCACTCGACCAGGCGTTTGTCGAGGCAGTAAAGAAAACTGCCGAAGATGTCTGGGGGGGAGATGCTTGGAACAGAAGATTTGGTGCATGTATAGGTGTCAGGTCCGCCGCGATAACCCATAAAATGAAAAGAGCTGTTGTCGAACAAGGGTTGATCAACGATGCTGTATTTTATGAGGTGCCGATGGCGGACGCAGAAAGTCTTGAGCTTGTCATGTCGTTATGCGAGAAAGAAGGCGATTTAGTGACTGTCGGCTCGGGTGATGAAGAGGCGACACCCGAGCCCATGTCGCTCAAGGAAGCCAAAAAGGTAACAGCCAACTTTGCAAAGACTGGATATATTCCACCCCCCCGGACGATTCGGGATATCACCCGCATCCTGGAAGGTAGGCAAGAAGAAAGCCTGAACGAGATTGAAAAACTGCGTGCTGGTGCCGACGCAACACCGCCTGACAGTACCAACCAGCGAGAGTTGGCGAATTTCTACCGCACGCGAGCCGATGCTGCGCAGTTGGTTGGCCGCTCAGGACAACAGAGTAAAGATTACCGACTGGCTGTCGAGTATGGCCGTAGAAGCTATGCCTCAGGTCAAATGCAAGCACGCGAATATGCTGAAATGCTAACGGTCACAGCGGATACCGAAATGGAGATTGGCTCGGCAATACGGGCGAGAACTCTATTTCAGGAGGCTATGACTGTCGCTGCTAAAGCAAAGTATCCAGAAACAGAGCAACTGATAATCCGAATCCTTTTAGTTCACTATTACTTGGCTTATGACGATCTCGAGAACGCACAACATCTACTTAATCAGGCGAAGGCAACATGGGTGAAGGAACAGGAGAACCGGAAGTACTGGGAAGTTGTTACATGGGATGAATTGCAGAGTCAGATCTGGGCCGCCGAAGCACGCCTATTGGCGACCTTCGGAAAACTTGAAGCCGGTGAGGCGCTGTACCGTAAGGCGCTGGAGAATTTTCGACAACACAAAGATGTCCCGAACGACGGGGAACGCATTCTTATCCCCAAACTCAATCTCAGAGTCCATCTTCGGCACCTGTATCTGCTTGGTAACAATCTGATCCGCCAGGGACGCCCGCTAGAAGCTGAGATTATTTGGCGGGAAATGATCTCAGAGTCGGTCAAAGGTTTTGGGCGTTATTCCAACGTGACGGCTGCCGCGACCACCGGATTTGCCAGGACGCTACTGGAACAGGGTCGCTTCGATGAGGCTGGAACACTGGCCGATACAACCCTTGAGATCTGGCGAGCTATCGAAGCGCCCATAAACTCTTTTGCTCTCCAAAAAACCTATCAGTTGCTGGCCGATATTCTGGTCTTGCGCGAAGATTGGGAGGGTGCGAGCAACCTCTACGCATACCTTGAAACTGCGCTTGGTGATGATCCTATGGCTGAGGAGAGGTTGCTCAATCAGAATCCCAGTTACGCCCTGACTTTATTTCGTTCAAACCGTGTCGAGCGTGCCCGTATCGTTCTGGAACAAGCTTACACGGTCAAGCGCCAGGCCCTTGGTTATCAGCATCCGGAGGTCGCTGAGTTAGGAGCCTTGTTAGCCGTCATGGAAAATGCAGAGGGCGAACATCAGCAATCGCTACTTCGTTTCAGGGAGACGGTGCCCATCCTGCTCAGTCGCGCACAAAGGTCCCGTGATGACGACACTTTGGGAATGGTCCACGAGGCCCGGCTGGCCCTGGTTCTGGAACAATATATTGGCTTGCTGGCTGATCTGCACACCGAAGCTCCCACCTCGACACTGTCCCAAGAGTACCTGTCAAAAGCCTTCGAACTGGCGGACCATGCCCGCGGTCGAACTGTTCAGGGTGCACTCGACAAGAGCAGCGCCCGGGCCGCGGTGAAAGATCCGGCACTGGCCCAACTGATGCGCCGGGAACAGGATGCACTGCAACAGATCAGCGCCATGCGCGGGTCGCTGTCCGACCACCTTAGCCAACCGAGCGACGAACAGGACCCAGGTGTGGTCGAAGACTTGAAGACAGCCATTAATCAATTGAGTCAAGCGCGCTCGGCCCTGATGGAAGAAATTGAAGCCAACTTCCCCGATTATGCTGAACTCATCAATCCCACAGCACCATCCCTTGCCCAAGCACGATCTGTTCTACTGCCAGACGAGGCATTGCTCGCATTCTTTGTCGGCCGGGAACGTTCCTTTGTCTGGGTAGTCAGTAAGACTGGTGCACCGGCTTTCATTGCAATCGAACTGGGGGCAGACGAACTCGGGGGGCAGGTCGATGAGGTTCGTCTGGCACTCGCACCCAACGCAAGCACGCTTTGGGACATCCCGCCATTCGATCTGGGCATAGCGTATGAACTGTATCAACAACTGCTCGAGCCAGTCGCGCCGGCCTGGTGGCAGAAGAAACATCTGATCATCGTACCGCACCGTGCACTAGGTTATCTCCCGCTGTCGGTTCTCCCAACAAAGGAAATCAAATTGGTAGATAAAAGCGACACATTATTTTCCGGGTACCGGAAAGTTCGCTGGCTAGCACACACCCACAGCGTTACGGTCTCGCCTTCGGTTGGAGCCTTGCGCACCTTAAGAGCAATGCCTCCTGGCGAGCCAAACCAGCGTCCCTTTGTCGGATTTGCTGACCCTGCATTCTCGACCGAGCAGACCCAAGTGGTGGCAGCGCTGCAGGTCAACACTGGAACAGCCAATGACAACAAAATTGGAGTACGGGGGGGTTCAATCAAATTACGCGGCATGATTAAGGTTGAAAAACTCGAAGAGATGGCCAACGCTGATCTCAGCGTACTGCCACCGCTGCCAGACACGCGCGAGGAAGTGAAAGAGATTGCCCGGGCCCTTCAGGCTGATCCGGATCAGGATGTATTCACCGGTAAGGCCGCAACCGAAACCCGGGTCAAAAGCCTGAACCTTTCAAATTACAGGGTGATTGCTTTCGCCACTCATGGGCTGATTCCCGGTGACCTGGACGGGCTTGTACAGCCGGCGCTTGCTTTATCCTCCCCTGAAGTTGTGGGTGGTGAAGAGGATGGGCTGTTGACGATGGGTGAAGTGTTAGGCTTGCAATTGAATGCAGACTGGGTGATCTTATCGGCCTGTAACACTGGCGCTGGTGAGGGAGCCGCGGCTGAGGCCATTTCGGGCCTGGGCCGGGCCTTCTTCTACGCAGGCGCCCGAGCGCTACTGGTCAGCAACTGGCCGGTAGAAACCACGTCGGCCAGAGCTTTGACAACAGGTCTATTCAGGAAACAACTAGCAAACGCCAAACTGAGTCGTGCTGAGGCGTTGAGACAGACTATGGTTGATCTGATTGAAGGACCTGGTTACATAGAACCGCAAACCGGTAAGGTTGCATTCGCCTATGCCCATCCTATTTTCTGGGCACCGTTTAGTCTTATCGGTGAGGGCAGTCGCACTGCCACTAGTCATTAGAATCGAGCCAAGGCAACTGATCGAACACTGGCAAAGCGTACTAGCGGGTCGAATATTGAACTTGACTACAGATGCCACTAGCGCTTTTCACGCTCATAACCTCAGCTTTAGGCGCGCCTTTTTTGGACTGCTATTATCCCCCTCTTGGTGGACCGATCCTGCAACAGGCAAGCCACGAGGCTTTACCATTTACGCAACAGCGCCTCGGCGCCTGCTGGCCATCACAGCTTAAGGAGACAAACATGGACGAAGATTCACGCACCCAGCTTGAAGCCGCTGCCTTCAGGGGGCTGGTAGCACACCTGCAGCAACGGACCGATGTGCAGAACATTGACCTGATGAATCTCGCAGGCTTTTGTCGAAACTGCCTGTCCAAGTGGTACATGGCAGCCGCCCAGGACCAAGGGGTGCCTGTGGATTACGACGCTGCACGGGAACTCGTCTATGGCATGGCCTACAATGAATGGAAGCGTGATTACCAGCGCGAGGCAACTGAACAGCAAAAAACAGATTTCGAAACAACCAAACCGCTGCACGCCTCGATCAGCGGCCACCACAAGGCCTGACCCATGACGACCACTCTTGAGGTACAGCAGATTCCCTGCCTTTCAGATAACTACGGTTATCTGGTTCATGACGCTGCCAGCGGACTGACCGCAACCATCGACACCCCCGACACCGGGCCGATCCTGCAGACGCTGGAAAAAAAAGGCTGGCGACTGGATTTTATCTTTAACACCCACCACCACGATGACCACGCCGGAGGCAACCTGGCGCTAAAGGAAAAAACCGGCTGCGAGATTATTGGGCCACGTGCCGATGCCGGGCGCATCCCAGGGATTGATCGCCAGGTGGGCGAAGGTGATTCGGTGACTCTGGGGGAGTGGCAGTTCACTGTACACGATACGCCTGGGCATACCAGAGGCCATATTGTGTATCACTGCCAACAGGCAGGGGTCGCCTTTGTCGGTGACACCCTGTTTGCACTGGGTTGCGGGCGACTCTTTGAAGGCACGCCCGCACAGATGTGGGACTCGCTACAGAAAATTTTATCCTGGCCGGATCAGACCCTGATCTACTGCGCGCACGAGTACACCCAGGCCAACGCGCGCTTTGCACTTTCGGTAGAGCCGGGTAATACCGACCTGATAGCGCGGGACGCCCAGATCAGCGCGGCCCGTGAACGCGGTGAACCCACTGTGCCAACCACGCTGGCGTTGGAGAGACAAACCAACCCCTTCCTGCGACCTCACAGCTCAAACTTGCAGCAAACCGTGGGACTCGTCGGCGCTTCTGATGTCGAAGTGTTTGCCCGCACCCGGGAATTGAAAGACAGTTTCTAACCTTGTCAGGCATGGGTCTTGCTCTAGAAAACGCTACAATTCAAACGCTATTAATAAGAATCAGGTGTTGGATAATTTTGCTCGACACCTGATTCCTTGACATACCGCCAGCAAAAGCCCCGCCCAAGTTGGATCTGAAAAAGGATTTCGCATGTCAAATTACATTCCACGTTATGGCGGGCCCAATGGTTCAGGGTGAGTGGCACCTGAGCATTGTGCTGGGGGCATCTGTATGAGTACCGCGCCACGTATTGCCGTTGATATCGGCGGCACCTTTACCGACGCGGTTCTGCAGGTCGAGACTACACGCTACACCGCAAAAGTACTGACCACCTCGGCCAATCCGGCCGAGGGCTTCATGCAAAGTGTTTCGCAACTGCTATCGCAAGCCGTAGTAGCGCCAGCCGATGTGGCCCTGATTACCCACGGCACCACGCTGGCGACCAATGCGCTGATTGAAAGGCGCGGCGCCCGAACCGCGCTGGTGGTAACCGATGGACACCGCGACTCGCTGGAGATCGGCTACGAAAACCGCTTTGACCAGTACAACTTTGACGCCAATCGCAATCCACCTCTGGTGTCACGCGCGCTACGCTGGAGTGTGCGCGAGCGGGTTGATTACCGCGGCCAGGTTTTACAAGCCCTGGATGAGTCTTCCGTCAATGCGCTGATTGAACGCATCGAGACCGAATCCATCGAAAGCGTCGCAGTGGGGTTGTTGCATGCCTATGCCAATCCGGCACATGAGTCGCGCATACGCGAGATTCTTTTGCAGCACTTCCCGGATATTTATATCTCGCTGTCCAGCGAGGTTTGTCCCGAGATCCGGGAATACGAACGCCAGAGCACCACTTGCGCCAATGCTTACGTTCGGCCGCTGATATCGAGTTACCTTGTTGACGTGCGCCAACGGCTGGCAGACAGTGGCTTCAACTGCGCCTGTTTGCTGATGACATCGGGGGGTCACCAGGTCACTATCGACACCGCCGCAGCGTTCCCGGTACGCCTGGTGGAATCCGGACCCGCCGGGGGGGCCATCCTGGCGGCCCATCTTGCCCGCACACTTGGTGAATCGTCGGTGCTGTCTTTTGACATGGGTGGCACGACCGCTAAGATCTGCCTGATTGATGACTACGAGTTGCCGCTGTCGCGCACGTTTGAAATTGACCGTGCTCACCGGTTTATGAAAGGCAGCGGCATGCCAATCAAGATCCCGGTCGTGGACATGGTTGAAATCGGTGCTGGCGGTGGCTCACTGGCCCGGGTCGACGAGTTGGACCGTGTCACCGTGGGGCCTGACAGTGCTGGGGCTGATCCCGGGCCCGCCTGTTACGGCCAGGGCGGTCAAGGCGCTGCAGTCACCGACGCCAATTTGCTGTTGGGACGACTCGACCCGGACAATTTTGCCGGTGGACATCTGTCTCTTGATTCCCAAGCTGCGCACGATGCTGTGTATCAGGCTGTAGGTGAACCGCTGCACACCCATGCAGACGGTGCCGCGCAAGCCATCATCGAAATCGTCGATGAAAACATGGCCAGCGCAGCCCGGGTACATGCGGTGGAGAAAGGATCTGATGTGACTCAGCGTACCCTGATCGCCTTTGGCGGGGGTGCGCCGCTACACGCCATGGCGGTTGCACGCAAACTGGGCATTTCCCGGGTCATCATCCCACGTGATGCCGGGGTGGGCTCCGCCGTGGGTTTTCTGCTCGCACCGGTTGCCTTTGAGGTTGTGCGCAGCCGTTTCACCGTGCTCAATGAACTCGACCCGGTGCTGATCAACACACTATTCGATGAAATGTCGCACGAAGCGCGATCCACTGTACAACTCGGTGCCAAAGAGGCGCGCATCGACGAGACACGCCATGCCTACATCCGTTACGCTGGGCAGGGTCACGAGATCAAAGTCCGCCTGCCCGACCGACCACTGACAAAAGCCGATCGTGACATCATCAGCGACGCCTTTACTCACGCCTACCAAACACAATACGGCCAAGGCATCCCTGGCGTCCCCCTTGAGATTCTGACCTGGTCATTAACGGCTTCAGCCCCGGCCAATGACCAGGTCCGCCAGACCCAACCATTGTCAGCAACATCAGCCGACGATAACTCGGCCCGGCGGGCAGTGCAGATGCCCGGCACCGACGAGAAAATCGACTGCCCGGTGCTGTCCCGCAACGCCCTGGCGCCAGGTGCCTCCATCGATGGTCCGGTAGTAATCACCGAAGACCAGACCACGCTGATTGTCCCGGGACAATGGGATGTATCGTGCAACGAACATGGCGACCTGGTTGCCAACAACCATCAAACCGCCGGCCATGGCGGAGCGATCGGGGGGGCTCTGGCAACCATCCAGCGTCAGGTCACCTGGGACCGGTTGATCAGCATTGTCGAAGAACAAGCCCAGGCGCTCATCCGCACTGCCTTCTCGACAACCGTGCGTGAAGCCGGTGACCTGTCAGCCGGCATCTTTGATCTTTCCGGGCGCATGCTGGCACAGGCTATCACCGGCACTCCCGGCCATGTCAACGCCATGGCTGCATCGGTCGGCTACTTTCTCGAGGCCATTCCGCTGGAACGCATGCGCGCAGGCGATGTCTACGTGACCAATGATCCGTGGCTTGGTACCGGCCATCTCTTTGACTTCACCGTAGTAACTCCGGCCTTTATCGACGAACGCATTGTTGGCCTGCTGGCCTCTACTGTCCACGTGGTCGATATCGGCGGCCGCGGCTTCGGCCCGGATGCCGGCCAGATATTTGAGGAAGGGTTGTGCGTGCCAATCCTGCCACTCTTTGAACAGGGTCAACCCTGTGAAGCGGTGATGGCTATTGTCCGCGCCAATGTGCGTGAACCCGATCAGGTGATCGGTGACCTGTACTCGCTGACCGTCGGCAATGCAGTCGGCTGCACCCGCCTGGTCGAGATGATGACCGAATTTGGGCTGAGTGACCTTGATGAAATCAGTCAGCACATCATCGAGCGCTCGCGCTCAGCCATGCTCGACGAGATGGCAGAACTGCCTCGTGGCCGCTGGTGCCACGAGATGACCGTGGACGGTTACGGCGAACCCGTCACGCTCAAGGCCGAACTACAGATCAGTGACGAGGGAGTCTCGGTCGATTTTGCCGGCACTTCAGGCGTTTCGCCCTTTGGTATCAACGTGCCGCTGAGTTACACCCAAGCCTATGCTTCGTTTGGGGTACGCTGTGTGATTGGTTCGGTAATACCGAACAACGCCGGCTCACTTGAGCCCATTAAGGTTACCGCACCACCCGGTTGTATTCTCAACGCGCCGCGGCCACACGCCGTAGCCGTGCGCCATGTCATTGGCCAGATGCTGCCCGACGTCGTGCTGGGCTGTATCGACAAGGCCCTGCCCCACCGGGCACCGGCTGAAGGCAGTTCCAGTTTGTGGAATCCAATGATGACCGGCGGGCCCGGTCTGCTGGACGGTCAGGATTACGGCGACGCCACGCCGTTCTCGGTCACTATTTTCCATTCCGGCGGCACCGGAGCACTACCCTGGCGCGATGGCCTTTCAGCCACCGCTTTTCCTTCCGGCGTGCGCAACACCCCGGTTGAGATCACCGAGTCCATCGCCCCGGTGATCTTCCATCGCAAAGAACTGCGCCCAGGCTCGGGCGGTGATGGCCGCTACCGCGGGGGTCACGGCCAATTGATCGAAATCGCGCATGCCCAGGGTGCACCATTCGCGATCTTTGCGTTGTTCGACCGAGTCGATTACCCGGCTCGGGGTCGAAACGGCGGTACCGATGGCGCTCCCGGCGTGGTTCGCCTTGCCAGTGGCAAGACGCTGAAAACCAAGGGTAAGCAAATCGTTCCCGCGGGTGAACGACTGCTGATGGAGCTCCCCGGAGGTGGCGGTTACGGCGATCCGGCTGAGCGCGAGCGCACCCTTTGCGAGCAAGACCACGACAACGAGATCGACTGATCCAGGGCGCTAAGGCCCATCGATCAACGCCCGCTCTCGCTTAAATGGCACGGTATCGGGGTCCGGAAGATTATCCAACTCCCGGGCTGCCCGATGGCCATCATAAACCGCGGCGGCAATGGTCGCCGGTGCCATACAGTCGCCGATACGCAAGATTCCAAAAGGCAGATCGTTCAGATGCTCTTGCTGCTGGCCGACAAGCCCAAAGTACAGATCATTCACGGGGGCGCGCAGGGTTACCATAACCAGTGCCGCGGCTTCGCACTGAAGTTCACGGCCAGTGCTGTTGCAGGTTAATGTAGCCGTGTTGGAATCAACTCGTGCCATCGTGTGTTTGGGGACGAGTTTAACGTCTCGCTCTAACAAGGCCTGCTCTATCCGGTGCTGCTCCATCGTGTTCTGAGTCCAACACGATACTTCCGGACCTGGGGTTGCCAGAGTGACCGACAACCCGCGATCCGCCAGCAGTTGCGCAATAACGCCGCCAAGATAATAGTGATCATCATCGTAGACGAGGACTGGGCCATGCGCCGGCAGGATGCCCGCAACAATATCATCGGGCGTCAAACATTGCGGATGATCCTCGATACCCGGTACCGGCGCAAACGTTGCACGACCGAGCCCGTCGGTGCGCCAATAGGAGCCCGTTGCGATCAGCACCTGATCGGCACCGAATTCGCGGATGCTGTTCTCATCCATCTTGCTGCCCGGATAAAAGCTGATGTGGGTTGAACGCGCAATCTGGCTTAATCGGTAATCACTCACCCGTTTGTAGCTGGCAAGCCCCGGTAAAGTTGCCTCACGTACCGCACGTCCGCCCCCATCGCCACTGTCGGCCAGTGCCACTTCATAGCCGCGCTGGCCCAGACTCATAGCCGCCTCAAGACCCGCCGGCCCAGCACCTACTACCAGCACCTTTTTGCTGGACCCACGTCGGCTGATGATCTCCGGGTGCCAGCCGCGACGCCATTCCTCGCCCATGGTCG
>JAAZZE010000059.1 GCA_014239255.1 Gammaproteobacteria bacterium | reverse complement strand
CGACGTCGGCTGCGGCTCAACGATGAATGATAAAAAGCGAATAGGCAAACGTTTTAACTCCTCGGGGCCATGTGGCGCATCAGCATCGAAATAAAGTGAGTCGCCTTTACTCATGGCATACGTCCGACCGCCATGCCGATAGACTAATTCACCTTCGAGAATGTAAATAAATTCGACCCCATCGTGCTGGAATAATGGAAAAACCTCCGACGCCTCTACGATGACAATAAGATAAGGCTCTACCAAGGTCGCCCGATCACCCACCGAGTGGCCCAGCAGATGATACTGATGCCCTGCTCGAGTGCCTCGCCGATCAATGACTAAACCCTGCCCCGCCCGCACGAACGAAGCCTCGCGCTCCTGCTCGAACTTACGAAACAATGCGGTAACAGGGACGTTCAAAGCTCCGGCTACAGATTGAAGCGTACCAAGCGACGGCGATGTATGGCCGTTCTCGATTTTCGAGAGCATTCCGGGCGATAGATTCGATTGACGGGCAAGATTTGCAATCGTCATGCCGAGTTGGGTGCGGTATACCCGCACCTGTCGGCCAATCGCGTCTTCCAGTTGATTTTCGCGCTCGTAGGCAGTATTGGGGTCCGGCGCACTTGTGCGCGCCAAGACCGACTGCACGCTACGACCATTCATACGACTGCTGGCCCTGATTTCACATTATAGCCAGGCACCGGGATACCCGTCATCATGCTGGTCGCAAGCGTCACGCACCTTAGATCTTCTGGCTCCAGATTGTGTAGACGGGTCTTTCCAGTACACCGCGCCATCATTGATGCCTCACCGGCATTAGCCTTCAGGATAGCAACAAGGCCGCGGGTGCGTTCTTCCTGCGAGCGGTCCGAGTGCCACTTTAGCCCTGTTGCTGTAATCTGGCCGCCCATCGCCAAGGCTCCAGTCACACCATACACAACAACACTTGCACCCAAGGCAATCAACCGGGCCGCATCTGTTCCCGAGCGCACGCCTCCACTGTAGATGAGCATCAGCGCTTCTTCTTTTTTTCGAGCCCGTAATGCCGAAACCGTGTCGGTCAAAAGATTAAAGCGGGGCTGTGCATTGAGTTCTGCAGACAGCGAAACATTATCTCCAGTACCATCAAGTAACAGCAGCTTAAAGCCCGCATCAAGGGCAAATTCGACAGCACTGTCGACCTCGTGGAGTTCAGTAATACAAAGACCTGTTACGCAATCTTGAGCGGAACCCGTCGGTATCGATGACGCATCGCTGCTCCAGCGCAGGATGTGTCCGGCTGCATCAGGGTTCGCTGTCTCATTGGGTTGCAGTAGTTGGATCCAGGGTATTTCAGTCTCCGGCGGTAGCGTACCCAGATACCCGGCGCCACTTTCGTGGAGAGCCTCAAAAGCCGCCCGTTGCACTTCTTCAGGTGCGTCATCCATCCCACAGACAAGAAATGGCACCTCGAGATTCGATCCCACGCCCAGGGTGATATCAATTCGGCAGGCCTCCCGGTAGGGGTCAATCACCAAGCGAGAAAGATTAGCGGGAAGAAAAACCAAATCATCCAACGATGGCCAGCGCCCCTCTGGAAACGGATTCTCCCGTCCTTGCAGTCTCTGGCTCAACATGGCCTGATGTTTGAGCGTATCTTGCGGGTGAGTGCGGGCCATCGAGAAAAGATCCTCGCGATGGCGAACAGCATAGTCGGCTGAACCCGTTTCTGCGTCACAACGATAACAGCGCGCGGCTTCGCGAAGCGCTGCCGACTCGTCATAGGTATCCTCGATCTCCGGAAATGTCTGCGGCTTTGCACCCACGCCATGAAAGACTGGCTCCTCAATGGAAAGCTGTTCCCATTCGATATCCTGAGCCACCGGTACCCCACGGGTGCGAAATGGGGTACGGTAGGGGATTGGTACTTTGATCTGATCGAGTGCTGCCTTAATGTAATAAGCTGCCCTTTGTCCATGGTGCATAGCCATTACAATAGTCGAGCCGCCAAAAGCGCCATCCCCGGCGGCAAACACCTTCGGGTCGGCAGTGCGCATTGTCGAAAAGTCTGCCTGCACCCGGTCAATACCCATGAGTCCCGCGCTATCAAGCGCATCACAGATTCCCTTCTGCCCAACCGCCGCTATGATCATGCCGCAAGGAATTTCAAACGCGCTATCGTCGACCATAACCGGAACGCTACGTCCATCCCTATCGGGCGGGCCAGCTTCAGTTCGAACACACTGCAGCGCAAGGCCATCCGAGGCTTCAAAAACGCCTGTCTGCAGGGTATTGTAGATAAATTCAATGCCCTCTTTTTGTGCATGATGTAATTCAATTTTGCGGGCGGGAATATCCTCGGGGCCGCGCCGGTAAACGACCTTAACAGTCTTACAACCCGGCAAACGCAACGCCGCGCGACAGGCGTCCATCGCCACATCACCGCCGCCAACCACCACCACCGTCTCGGGCATTTGTGGCCGCTCACCAGAATTGATTCGACGCAAAAAACTCACCCCATCCTCCACCGCAGGATGGGCTTCTCCGGCGATACCCATGGCTTTGCCCCACCAGGACCCAATTGCCATTAATACAGAATCATGGCGCGACTTCAGCTCATTAAGTGAAATACCAGATCCCAAGCCTGTATTGAGGTGCACCGTCAAACCCGGGCACTGACGTTGCAGCCTGGCAATATCCTCGGTGATGACACCGGAGGGCAAACGAAACTGGGGAATACCCCAAACCATTGTCCCACCAAGTCGATCGGTCATTTCATACACATGCACCGAGAAGCCCGCACGACATAATTCAAAAGCTGCGGTTAGTCCCGCTGGACCCGAGCCGACAATACCGACCGACTCGGACCGGGTGACTTCAAAAGTGGTCAGAGGTGGATCGTCACCAAGCTGGTCCATGACGAACCGTTTGAGATTTCGAATCTGCACAGCACCATCACTGCTTTCCCGACGGCAAGCCGGCTCACAAGGCGCATCACAGACCCGTCCACAGATCGAACTGAATGGATTAGTAGAGGTAATCGCCTCAAAAGCCTCCTCGTACTTCTTCTCCCAGATATAGGCTATGTAGGACGGCGCATCAGTACCAACAGGACATGCTGCCTGGCAAGGGGCAGCCACAAAATGTACATCCGCAGTATCGTCAGCAAAACCTGGTGGGGCTACCGGAACACTGATGCGCTCGAGACCATAAACGCTCATGGCGCATTGCCCGTACTAAAGGTGGCAGTATCAACGGGCACTGGTTCATACGGCAATCCAGTGATATGCGCAGCCTCGGGGGTAAGCGCGACTAGGTCATCACGACCCAGCTCGCGCACATCATCATAACCCAGGGCATCGGTAATGGCGGCAATCTGCCAACGCACACTCTCGAGGAAACGATGGATATTTTGTGATTCGTTCTCAGGCTTGTAACGTTTTTCGTGCTCTGGATCCTGTGTTGCTATACCTGTGACACATTGACCCACGTGACACTGCATGCAGGCGATACAACCCCCAGCGATAATTACTGAGGTGCCAAACGCAGCAGCATCTGCGCCCAGACACAGCGCCTTAACGGCATCGACTCCATCACGCAGGCCACCCATAAGAACCAGTTGGACTTTGTCACGGGCACCGATCTCTTCGAGCGCTTCAACAGCCTCGATGATGGCCGGCAGCGTGGGAATACCGACATTGTCGATTACCTCGGAGCTACCTGCGCCGGTCGAACCTTGCATACCGTCCAGCTCGACAAAATCGAAACCGTCCTTCGCGGCGATCTTGATGTCATCACGTATCCGCCCGGCACCGAGTTTTACGCTAACTGGAAGCTCGTAGCCTGTCGCCTCACGAAATTCCTCTATCTTGATGACCAGATCGTCAGCCCCGAGAATATCGGGATGCCGCGATGGCGAGCGCAGATCAATCCCAGCCGGAATTCCACGGATCTTTGCCAGTTCCGGGGTGACCTTCTTTGCCATCAACTGACCACCCAGGCCTGGCTTAGCACCCTGGGAAATATAGATCTCCAAAGCGTCAGCTCGGCGCATGTCGTGAATATTCCAGCCTAGGCGTCCACCCAGGCACTGAAAGATCAATTGCCCGGCTGCATCTCGTTGAGCATCACTCATACCACCTTCGCCGGTATTTTCAGCAATCCCGGACATGGCCGACCCCAATGCGATGGCCTGCTTGGTAGACCGGCTGAGTGCGCCATAGCTCATTGGTGCGATCATGACCGGCATACTGAGTTTCAAAGGCTTTGCACCGTTGATACCGCCAATTTCAGTATCCATGCTTACCTTGTCAATGACATTCCGGTCAGTACCCGCGCCGGTAAGACTCTTGCGGAAACCAATATCACTAAGGTGGGGCAAGGGCCGCGCGCCACCATAACCCCGGATACGGTAGCGACCGCTTTGCGATTTGATCGCGATATCTTCTTGAACCTTGGGGTTCCAGTAAAAAGACGCGCCGGAGAAACTCTGAAAAGGGATGCTGCGCATTGGCCGCTCCGACGTACCGTATCGCAACTTGGTGCCGGCATTTACCACTTTTGAGAAACCCAGCGGCGCTTTGATACCGTAGCGGTCCAGAAATTCATACAACAGGTCCAGCTCTACCTGGTCGATATCAGTCAACGTCGCATCGGAACCGAGATCCTCAACCTTGCCGGCAACGAAAATCTCACCCGCGGACATATCCTCTCCCAAACGTTCGCCAGAATCGCCCAGGATAATGATACGGCCGCCATACATCATGTAACCCGCCATGAAATTAGCATTACCCACGCAACATAAAGTACCTGCTTTCATGACCTGACCGGCGCGCGAGCCCATGTTGCCGTGAATCACGATTTCCGCACCGCGAATGGCCACGCCCGGAATGGCGCCAGCGTTACCGCCAACCACAACCGAACCGCTGTACATGTTATCCCCCACACCCCAGCCGACATTATGGCTGACGTTGAAATGGGCCTGATCGGTTAGCCCTGCACAGAAATACCCTGCTGAACCCCTAACATTGACCCGAACCGGCGCGGTCAAGCCAACGCCGATATGATGACGTGCATCCGGGTTGAGGATATCGACATCTTCCCCCGCCTCCCCCAACATACGCAGCCGTGTGTTGGCCTCGCGGACACTTAACTCGGCTAAATCGAGCGAGACCATGTCGCGTAAGTGCCGGGAGCGGGCTCCCGGGTATTGAGAGCCTGCCCGGGGAACAGGCGATTCAAGGAAACTTCCTCTGAGGCAACTGCAACCAGGTTTTCGTCCTGGTACATGATCATGGGTTTAGCCGCGAGTCGATCCTTAGCATAACCAATCTCATCCTGCGTAGAGACCAAAAAGGAAAAGGTGCCGTCCAGATCATCAATAGAGCTTGCTAGCGCCTCTTTAAGGGCGATGCCCTGCGCCAGTTTGTCAGCAAGATAGACCGCGATCAGTTCGCTGTCATTATCGGTGGTGAATTCAAATCCCTGCTGCTGAAGGCGCCGACGCATTTTCCAATAATTGGTGATCTGCCCGTTATGAACGATCGCCACATCAGCAAAACCGGTCGCCCAAAAAGGGTGTGCAGCCTCAGGCTTTACGTCGCTTTCCGTGGCAAGGCGCACATGCCCCAAACCATGGGTGCCGCGAAACTCATGTACATCGTAACGATCGTCAACATCGTGAGCACTGCCCACATCCTTGACAATCTCCAGACTGGTTCCGATAGAAATGACCTTGGCCGCATGCTCCATTTCGTAGGAAAGCTTCTGAATATCACCTTCGAAGCGGACCGTTACCCGATAGTTGTCACCGACTTGTGCCTCTTCTTCGACGACGGCGCCGAGTTCCCCAAGGCGCTGTCGAATATTGTTGATGGAGTCCTGACTGTCGCCTTCGGTTAGTCGGTCCAAAAAAAAGCGCATTTTCAATCGGCCTGCTTGCTCTGGTGCGTACAAGGCAAAACCGGTTGAATCAGGGCCTCGATGCTGACAGCCGTCGAGCATCTGTATGAGCGCCTCTCCAGTATCGAAACTCTGCCCTGCGCCTCGGTACATGACTCCTGCGATACCACACATAGTTATTTGACCTCTGAGAATACTTGCGAGTTCACTTAGCTTCAGCCTACGCCGTTCGGACCAACAATTCAACTAGTGGAAACAATTTTTCTTTGTAGGAAACATTGTTTTCAAAGCATCAAAACAAACCCGGCCGGAGCCGGGTTCAAATTCCCACTAGATACTGAAGGTTAAGATGAAGCGAGATAGGACTCCATGGAGTCGTCCATAGCCTCGAGCCAAGGGGTGTGATGGGCTGGCTGCATAGTACCTGTCATTAGCGAGCGATAAGCGTTGTTACGGAACGTCATGATGTCTTCATGCTTGTGATGCTCCCACTCCATAAAGGTTTTATTCACGCCTTCAACATCAAAACTGGGGTAGTCGGTTTCATTGATCAACTCCTGAACATAATCACCCTGGAACCAGATCATCTGCTCATCATCCTCGAGCTTCTCTTCGCGAGCGCGCCAGGCCTGACTGTGGCGAGTCATCTCTTCTTGGCCAGGCAAGGTGATGCGCCCGAGAATCGTATCCCGAGCGTACCAAGCCTGGGCATCGAACATATTGAAGGTGTAGAACTGATCCTGCATCCCAAGGTACATTACTTTGGGGTTTGCCTCCCAGAAAATACCTTTATACAAATCAAGGGGCCAAAGGCGGTTGCCGGTCTGCAGGCGTAATTCGTCAGGAAGAAAAGGGAAATGATGAAGGTAGCCCGTACACATGATGATTGCATCAACATCTTTGCTGGAACCGTCTTTAAAGTGACAGGTATTCTTATCGACCCGGGCTAGCAACGGCACCTCTTCCCAGTTATCAGGCCAATGAAAACCCATCGGTCCGGTTCGATGGGAAACCGTGATGGACTTGGCGCCGTACTTATAGCACTGCGAGCCAATATCTTCTGCAGAATAACTCGTGCCAATGATCAGAATATCCTTGTCTTTAAACTCCAGTGCATCGCGAAAATCATGGGCGTGCATCACCCGTCCGTTAAAAGTTGCAAGGCCCTCAAAATCCGGAACATTCGGCGTTGAGAAATGACCGCTAGCCACAATTACATAATCGAATTCTTCGGTATAACTTTGATCGTCGAGCAGGTTCTGAACGGTAATCGAGAAATTATCTTTATCGTCGTTGTACTGGACCCAGCGGACCGGGCTGGAGAAACGAATCTGACTTCGGACACCAGCTTTCTCAACACGGCCCTTGATGTAATCCCACAGCACAGCGCGTGGCGGGTAGGATGCAATCGGCCGACCAAAATGCTCCTCGAAAGTGTAATCCGCGAACTCCAGGCACTCTTTGGGGCCGTTGGACCACAAATAACGGTACATGCTGCAGTGCACCGGTTCACCGTGCTCATCCGTACCTGTGCGCCAGGTATAGTTCCAGATTCCGCCCCAATCGGCCTGTCGCTCGAAACAGACCACTTCAGGAACCTCGACCCCTTTCTCGGCTGCCGACTGGAAGGCTCGCAATTGCGCCAAGCCGCTAGGCCCGGCTCCGATTACTGCCACTCGCTTCGTCATTTATTTTGACTCCTTCATTTTTTCCAAGATTCTATATTGGAAAGACCATCTAATCGCCTAATTTTAGGTGGAACTACTCGACCCTTAGCTCCCTTAAGATTAAAGGGACCCTACTTTCCTCAAATGCCCAAAACAACTGCTCTGGTATTAAAGTTCACCAAACTAACTTAATTGGCTCAAAAATGGTTGCCGTTCGACAATACCAATATGGGTGAATAATCTGTACCTTGAAATATAAACTGTCTGGACTTGTAAAAATTCGTCAACGCTGCCTTATGAATCAACCAAAAGGCAACGTGGTAATTAGCGTGAATCAGGCGCCCTACAAAATAACATCGCTCGACTATTATTATCGATGTTCGCGGTAATCCTAAACAAGGGAAACTCATGGCAACAACAACTAACGAAGAATCAGGCATCTACCGAAAGATCGCCAACCTCAACAGTTCTGTGTTTACCCCATACGATCTTGACGGGCCAGTCCAAAAAGACATGCACCTGTTGAATCTCAGCTACGACCCTATGAGCGCAACTGGCTGGTATGTAATCCGGATGGACCCCGGAGCGGCCACAATCCCCCATCAACATAAAAAACTCGAGGAGTTTCTCATCCTAGAGGGTGAGCTGATCGAAAGTGACGGCACCGTGTTAATAGCAGGTGACTTTGTCAGTTACCCGCCTGGCACGAGTCACAACTCAAAAACTAATACCGGGTGCCTTCTCATCGGCCTTGATCGAACACCTGAATGACACTTCGTCTGACAAACGATCAAATAGATCGATTCAATACTGAGGGCTTTCTCATCGTTGAAGGCCTGGTGGATCAGAAAACTGCTGTGCAACTGCGAGAACGATTTGATCGCTTGTTCCAAGGGGATTTTCATACCGGAATCAAGCCTGATGAGGTGAACTGGCAGGAAGCAAAGAGCGATCCCCATCTGACTCGCCAAATCTGCAACGCCTGGAAAGCTGACCCCTGGGTTGGGGCAACAGTGCTTCGTGAAGATCTCGGAAGAGCCATTGCACAACTGGGAAGTTGGCCGGGTACGCGAATTGCACAAGACAACATCATCAGCAAGCCGCCAGATGCACGGGCAATCGGGTATCACCAGGACAACGCCTACCTGGGTTGGTACACCCCCCGTGAGATGCTGACATGCTGGATCGCACTCGACGATGTCTCAAAAGAGAGTGGCACACTTGAGTTGATCACAGGATCACACCGATGGCGCCGGCAGCATAATCCCGAAGGTGAATTTCATGACCCGCCCGATTATCGGCAAATCATGGAACAGGCTGCTGACGCGGAAAAACAAGATGCAAAGGTGACCTACGTCGAAGTACCGTCAGGAGGCGCCTCCTTTCACCATGGTTGGACCTGGCACGGTTCGGGGATGAACGAATCCACCACCGAGCGGCGCGCCTTGGTATTGCACGGGATGCCTTCCAACGCACAGTTTGTTCCAAACCATCTGAGAAGCGGGACAGGGCCGGTCTACGGCCGCTATAAACATCTTAATGACTGTGAAATAGACGAAAACTATTTCCCCATCTTGTGGCAGCAGGGAGGATACCGAACTCCTGGACTTGAGGCGATCATGTCTGCCGCTACCGGATAGTCGGTGACACCACCAGTTGAGCCTACCTGGCGGGTACTACATCTTCCGCTGAAAGCGGGCCGCGCTATCGTGTGGGCTGATAAAGACCGGTTCCGTTATCAGTTAACGTAGTATTCGGTTTAACCTGGACTAGCGACTCTCACCACAGTTTAAGGTAGCGATCAACTTCCCAGTCACTGACATGGGTTAAATACTCACGCCACTCGCCACGTTTGAAGTCGACGAAAGTCTTGAACATCAGGTCGCCCATCACCTGTCGACCCAAATCGTCTGCTTCAAAAGCGTCGACCGCCTCGCCTAACGTGCGTGGAAGATAACTAACCCCCATCTGGGCAAGCTCCTCATCCGACTTAAGGTACATATTCTCGGTATGCGGTGCGCCGGGATCGATCTGCTCGCGGATTCCTTCGAGTCCCGCGGCTAACACCATAGCTCCTCCTAAGTAAGGGTTATTGGCGATATCAGCAGCTCGAAGTTCGACTCTGCCGCCACCCGAGGGCACACGAACAGAATTTGTCCGATTATTGTTACCAAAACAGGCAAACACTGGCGCCCAGGTAAAACCCGACATGCTGCCAGTTTTAATCAGCCGCTTATAGCTATTCACAGTGGGTGAGATAACGGCGGCTAATGCAGGCAAATGCTTAAGTATGCCGCCAATAAACCAGTAACCGAGCTGGGTAATCCCACAACCACGCGGATCGCTTGCTGCCTCGAATAGGTTTTCGCCGGATTTTATATCCGCCAGTGACATATTGTAGTGTGCACCACTGCCTGCACGGTCTGAGAATGGTTTAGGCATAAACGTCGCAAAGTAGCCTTTCCTGTGAGCCAACTCCTGTATCAAATGGCGGAAAAACACGAACCGATCCGCCATAGTGAGGCCATCGGAGTACATGAAATCGATCTCAAACTGACCATTTCCATCCTCATGATCATAAGAATAAACGTCATATCCAAGGTCATTTAAAGTTTCCACAATTTCTTCGAGCAGCTCGAAACTATCTAGTGTTGATCGGATGTCGTAGGCTGGCTTGGCTATATCATCACGTGGTCCAATAGGCGCATATTCACCATGCTCAGTTTGCTTTAGTAAAAAGAATTCTGGCTCAATTCCAAAATTGAAGGTGTACCCCATAGTTGCCGCCTGACCCAGAACGCCCTTGAATATATTTCGGCTGCACGGTTCAAAGGGCTTGCCGTCACACCATAGGTCGCTTGCAAACCAGGCCACGTCTTTTTGCCAAGGTAGGACGATCGCGCTCGCCGGGTCTGGTCGAGACGAAACTTCTTCGTCGTTGACCTCTTGCGGAACCCCGTCAAGCGCGGCACCGGTGCATAACTCGGATCCCGCCATCATCCGATCGAAATGTTCAATCGGTACAAACTTCGATTTGGACACGCCATGAATATCGACGTAACTCGGCAAACAGTAACGCACTCCCTGCTCTTTCAGAGAGTCCTTTAGATTTTCTACCTGGCTGCTACTTTCCATCGATTTGGTCCTTTATCTGATTTTGGCACTTTGGCCAACATTTAACTAAAACGCCTAGATTGCGCTGGCTTTATCCTTTAAAACAATTATCTTTCTCATTAGGTCAAAAATGGTTTCAGTATGAGTTAATTAAATTATTTTATTTTTCATCTACTTAGAGATTTGTTCTTGTTTTTTAGTGTAGATTAATTATAACGATCTCACTAGTGGAAATTTTGCAAAAAACTAATGTAAAATGGCTGTCCATCTGAGTCGATACCGGCGCAGATGCACCAGCTTAACTCGGTGCGAAGTCATGGTCAGGAGGTACAGTTCCACTCCCGGCGAAGTGAAGTGACGTACGCAGACCCGGACAGTGCATAGTGTCTCTTAACACTAACCCACAAAAAGGGAGTTATGCGATATGAGTCCTGAAGAGCTAAGGGCGGTAATTGATGCCGCTGCAAACGCAAGTATGGAGGCCTATTACTGGTGGGCCACCGGCATAATGGTCTGCATTCACGCAGGCTTCATGATGTACGAAATGGGTCAGTCCCGAGTTCGCAACGTGCTCGCCTCTGGTGTCAAAAACATCCTGGCGTTTGCATTTATCATTCCAACCTTCTTTTTGTTTGGCTGGTGGCTTTACTGGGCCTACGGTACCGGGAATATTTTCATTCCGGATGCTAGCGCAGAATTTGCGCAGTATTACGTGCCCTGGAGCGAAGGAATGGGACCAAACCTGCAAGACCAAGCCTCGGGTGTTTTCTGGGCGGCGTTTGTGCTGTTCTCGGCAACCACCGCGTCGATCGTTTCCGGTTCTGTCATCGAGAGAATACGAATCAGTTCCTGGATAATCCTCGCAACGCTGGTCGGATCGGTGGTGTGGATTATTGCCGCCGGGTGGGGTTGGTCTGCTGGTGGCTGGCTGGTCGCCGATTGGGGCTATCACGATGTCGGCGCCGCTGGGGTGGTACATATGATCTCTGGCTTCTTTGCGCTGGGCGTACTGATCAACCTCGGACCGCGCGTCGGGCGCTTTAACGCCGATGGCTCAGCCAATGATCTACCCGGGCACAGCATACCAATGACCATCGCTGGGCTGATGATCATCATCATCGGCTTTTTCGGTTTCCTGGGCGCTTGCCTGATCTATCCTGCCCCGATGGCTGGCTCTACTGCTGATGCAGGCTGGCTTACGATCTACGGAGGCCCGGCTACGCTTTCATCGTTTGCCTTTAACACGCTGATGGCCTTTGCCGGCGGCATAATAGGCGCTTACTTCATCACCAAAGATCCCTTCTGGATGATGTCTGGCGCACTGGCAGGCATTTTCTGCGCAGCGGCAGGCCTGGACCTGTGGTACCCCGGTACTGCTTTTGCACTTGGTTTCCTTGGTGGCGTAGTCATACCTTACTCTCACAAATTGGTGACCAGTTGGGGCATCGACGACGCAGTGGGCGCAGTCTCTGTTCATGGCACCTGCGGCCTGATAGGCGTTTTGGCGGTAGGCGTATTGTTAGGGGGATACCCAGCCCTCACTGAAGGCGCACCGACTATAAGCTTTACCGGGCAACTGGTTGGTGCAATAGCCATGGGACTGGGAGGATTTATTCCGGGCTACGTCGTATCGTGGATCCTGAATAAATGCGGAATCCTCAGAACTTCAGATTCGGTTCAGCAGATTGGTGTCGATGCAGAGATACCAGTGGCTGCCTACCCTGAGAGTATGCAATCCCGCGACTACAGTTGATCTGTATCACGCTAACGAATAATAGGAGAAACAACTATGTTTGATTCAAGTCCAATTGACTCGTGGGAAGGCGCAGGCGCTGTGTTCAATAGCGCCGGTAGCGGCGGTGTCATGATCTGGGTAGTAATCGCAGCAGCGCTATGCATTATCCCGATTATCTCCGCGATTCGACACGAAAATGCGATCGAGAATAAGCACGGCTAAGTCGATCAGACTCAGCTAGCTTTGATGATTGAAAACGGCCTGATGGAACTCATCAGGCCGTTTTTTTTCCCACATTTGCGTACCCCTAGGCGCTCAGAAAATTTGCCATCACGGCTAGCGTCGCTTTTTTTCTGTTCGGATTAATATTTTGATATCAACCACAACTGATATCCTTGAACCCGGCTTATGGCGGGCAGACCCGTACCTCGAGCGCTATACCGTACCCGGGGGCGGTTCGATCATTTTTGAGATTTTTCGGGATGATTCAATCACGATTCTTGATCCGGAGGGATCTCAACCAGGCGAGTTAATCGCTTTTGACAAAAATGGAAATCCTGATTGTGCCGGATTATCAGATGACGGACCCCTTGAGGCATCAGGCTTTCAACAATCGATGTCTGTGCGAAGCAGCAACACTTCGCAAGTGCTTGCAGGATTAAAGCGACGTAACATTGATCCGTCCCAGGCAAAAGCTTTGCCTCTTTTCGGCACCGAAACACCCCCTGGCGTAGTGGCGAACTACACTGCGGGCAAAGACCTGCTCTGTATCGTTTGTGCCCCCGGTAAGTCGATGGCCGTAGATGAGCAAACACCTCCCACCTCGTTGGTAGTTCATGTCCAGCGTAGTGGCCAACAGGACCTGAGTGAGCCACCATTGCCCGAGCCGCTGGCTGAACCACGCTTGGAACTGCGTATCGACCGCTGCACTGCCAGCCAGTACACCGTGCATGCTGGAGAATATATCCAGATCATCGATGTGGCGGGGCGTGAGTGTTCTGACTTTTTAGCCTTTTCCCGAGCAGCGCTCGATCGAGGCCAAGAACGCCATATCGACATGACTACCACCCGTACCCTGGTCGGTAGCGGATACCCGGGGCCGGGTCTTTTTGCGAAATACTTCGACCGTGATATGCAGCCGCTGGTAGAGGTAGTTCAAGATACCTGTGGGCGCCATGACACCTTTGGACTCGCCTGTGCCGCCAAATACTATGAGGACCAAGGCTACTTTGGCCACCCCAACTGCTCGGATAACATTAACGAGGTTATGACGCCCTTTGAGGTCAGGCCTCGGCGCGGCTGGGAGGCCGTCAATTTTTTTTACAACACCGGTATCGACGAGCACAATGTGCTTTTCTTAGACGAGCCCTGGTCGCGGCCTGGCGATTATGTACTGCTTAAGGCTATGACCGATCTTGTCTGCACATCAACCGCCTGCCCGGACGACACCAGTGCCGCCAATGGTTGGAACCCAACTGATATTCACGTTCGCATCTATACCCCGGAGAAGGCCTTTTCAAAGGCCATTGCATACAGAATGACAGCAGACGCCGAAACCCAACTGACCCGCGAAACCGGTTTTCATCCTCGGGCAGCCCAACTCACCCGCAATTTGACCGAATACCGGGGGTTTTGGCTTCCTACAATATTCAACAACACGGGTGCCATCGATGAATATTGGGCCTGCCGGGAAAAAGCCGCGATCATGGACCTTTCCCCGCTTCGAAAGTTCGAGGTGCTCGGTCCTGACGCGGAAACGCTGATGCAGACAGTGCTGACCCGCAACGTGCGCCGCATGGCTGTTGGTCAGGTGGCATACACCGCCATGTGTTACCCCCACGGTGGCATGATTGATGATGGTACCGCTTTGCGATTAGGTCCTGACAACTTCCGCTGGATAGGGGGGGACGATTACAGCGGTTTGTGGCTGCGCGAGCAAGCACAGAAACTTGACTTGAAGGTGCTGGTTAAATCATCCACAGATCAGTTACATAACGTTGCTGTTCAAGGCCCCAATAGTCGGGATATTCTTAAACAGATTATCTGGACACCGCCTGCGCAACCAACGGTGGAGGAGCTTGGCTGGTTTCGCTTCACCATAGGCCGACTTAACGATATGCACGGCCTCCCGGTCATGGTGTCGCGCACCGGCTATACCGGTGAGTTGGGTTTTGAAATATTCTGTCACCCCAATGATGCATGTGCCGTGTGGGATGTAGTATGGGAAGCAGGCCGACCCTACGGCTTGACCCCACTTGGCCTGGAGGCGCTCGATATATTGCGCATAGAGGCCGGATTAATCTTCGCAGGCTATGAGTTCTGTGATCAGACTGATCCCTTTGAGGCGGGCATCGGGTTTACCGTACCTCTGAAATCCAAGGAAGATGACTTTATCGGGCGCGAAGCCCTAGTCCAGCGTAAAGCAAATCCGCAACGCCAACTGGTGGGCTTAGAACTGGCAGGCAATGAACCGGCAGCTCATGGTGACTGCGTCCGCGCAGGCCGAGCCCAGATTGGCGTCATCACGAGCGCCACACGCTCACCCATTTTGCGCAAGAACATCGCGCTTTGCCGAATTGATGTTCAACATGCTGAGTTAGGCTCCGAGGTCGAAGTGGGCAAACTTGACGGGCATCAGAAACGCATTCCAGCCGTTGTCGTCCCCTTCCCCTTTTATGATCCGAAAAAAGAACGAGTCAGAGGATAGTTAACGCCCGGTGGTTTTCTCACGGTCAATCTTGGCCCTGGCGCCTGTCAGACCGGGCTGGCGGGACCGAGATGGTCACTGCAAGGTGTTTGGCCTGCCGTATTCAGTTCCAAGCGCAACTCAGGAGAGCGCGTGGACCCCTATTTACCTGGAATTCTAATCAAATTGGTGTGGATTTGGTTGTGGGGCTATCCAGTGAACTGGACTAGACTAGAGTGGGGTACACAACGAAAAACCTAACT
>JAAZZE010000058.1:3398-16086 GCA_014239255.1 Gammaproteobacteria bacterium | reverse complement strand
AATCCGGTCACAAGCGTTCAGATCGATGTACTTGGTCAGGAGAGGGTCCATCGGTGTCACCCCATTAAGACACTACTCGATGCTGGAGCCGAAATCACTTATGGTTCCGATTGGCCTGCAGCCGCTCCGGACGCCAACCCATGGATCGGATTAGCCGGAATGTTGACCCGGCGTCACCCACATGGAACATACGACGGTTCTGTTGGCCCTGATCAAAAAATTTCACTGGATGAGGCTCTCCCTTTATTTACAAGCAATGGCGCTAGGGCATTGCGCCTCGAAAATGATATCGGCACTCTTGCCAAAGGCAAGTCTGCGGACTTCATTGTATTGGATCGCAATCTTTACGAGATCTCGCAGGACGAGATTGCATCTACTCAAGTATTACAAACCGTTTTTGAGGGAGAAACTGTTCACAAAATATAAACCGACAACAAAGCCGGTGCACAAGAGTTATTGCATGTGTGTGATATACATTATTCGCCATAGCGCATGCCAAGAAGAATCTTCAGTAAACGCCCAGGTCGTGCCCTAAAATTATTTCGCCATCGTACTCCGAGGCGATCTCATCGAGTAACTCTTCCTCAGAGCCGCCCCAACAGAGGATGTGAGTGAGTAACAGTATCTTGGGTTGAACCCGTTTTGCGATTCGACCTAATTGAGCGCCAGAGGTATGCATATGGCTATGGTACTTCTGCCACTCAGGCGGCCGCTTGAGAAGGCCCGATGAAGAATAAACCTCGTGAACCAATACGTCGCATCCCTTCCATTGCTCGACTTCCAAATCCAATGGCGCCGTGTCGCCAGACACAACGATGCGCCGATCAGCAGTGAAAAATTGATACCCAAACGCCAGCCATCCTTCGCCATGGTCTACTTTGAACGCCTCAACCCTTATGTTGTCATCACTGTAGCAGTCACCAATACCGATTTCATGTGCGGTGGCTCCATAGCCTTGTGGATTGCTTGGCTCCAGACCGCAGACGCGTATTTCCTTGTCCATTTCATAAGCGTCAAGAATATGACCGGTCATTTGTGAAAGGCCAGGCGGCCCATAAACCTGTAGAGGCTTCTTGCGGCCTAGTACCCAAGGAGTCAGTATCAGATCTGGAAAGCCGGCGGTATGGTCAGAGTGCAGGTGAGTAAGAAAAGCCGTTTCTAATTTCGTTACTTGCAATGCATCGACTCCATTGCCATGGGCCGCCGCCGCGCGTCTGACTACACCAGGGCCAAAATCAACCAGGTAAGGTTTGTCCGCAGCCACCACAGCAAGTGCTGGACCGGAACGTTCTGGATCGGCGATAGGGGAGCCGGTACCGAGTAATACAACCTGTGTTTCAGTCATTGCTAACAATTCTCCGATGTCGAGGTAATCCCAGGGTCAAATCTTCTGCTCACCAAAGCGAATAGCGGATCCGCAGTCATATCCCTATGTCGCCAGGGCGAGATAGAGAAGACGTCCTGCCAAAAGCGTTAGGACAACGCGAAGCAATCGGGAAAATAATTGCTCAGGCAATCCTTTAAGAATTCGGCGGCCCAGCAAAGTGCCTAAAAACCCACTTGCGATCATGACGGCAATTATAGGAATCCAGGGCTGGAAATAAAAACCAATAACCCCAAAGGCTACACCCTTGAGGCCATGTTGGATGGTCATGCAGGCAGCCAAAGTAGCAACCACCCGCTCGCGACCTAATTTTTCGGGCGAAAGAAAAGAAGAGACCAAAGGCCCAGTGGCTCCAACGAACATCGTGATGAAGGTCGTGACTACTCCTACCAGCGTATAGCCTTTAATCGAAATATCGGATGGCCGTAGTTTTGGGGTCCAAACAGCATAAAGTACAAAGAGTCCCAATACGGCTCGCAATACCTCCAGTGAAAGGTTAATGAAAATCTGGCCTGCTAAGATGACTCCAAGAATCGAGCCTATGGCAAAGAACCCCCATATCTGCCAATCGACATGTTGGCGCATCAGTGCCATCCGGCCGCCGTTGGAACCCAGTTGAATCACTCCGTGAACGGGTAAAACGACAATGGGTGGCAGAAAAGACATCATCACCGTGAGCATGAGCAGACCGCCACCAATCCCTATTGCTGCCGTCAACATAGAGGTAAAAAAACTGAGCGCTACCAGTCCTGTTGCCGATAGCATGGATAGTTCGTGGGGAATTAATTCCATTGCTTGGGATATTTTATAACCGCAGCAGGAGGGTAAGACTTTCGGGCGGGCTCAAATAAAGCTAACCGGAGCCTAAGTCATTGAGAAATTGGCGCTCCCTAGGGGAATCGAACCCCTGTTTCCGGCGTGAGAGGCCAGCGTCCTAACCGCTAGACGAAGGGAGCACATAGCGCTGAACGCGCAGCGCGATGCTAACATAGGCACCTTAAGTGCGTATCGATTTGGTGCGCAGAATTTTTTGTTCACCCTGCGAAAGGGTGCACTGTCACACAGGCTCCTTTTGAATAAACCATCACCGAAGTCAGCTGTCAAAAACCCGGCAAGGCATCATCCCGGGAATCTGCAACCCATTGTGATAGCCTCATCGCAGCACGGGCTATCCGAGAAAAGCATCAGCCCTGGTGCGCGCACCGTGGTCAGTACATTGCAGCAATCCGGCTACCAGGCCGAACTGGTCGGCGGCTGTGTACGCGATTTGCTGCTTGGGCAGCGCCCAAAGGACTTTGATGTTGTGACCGATGCTTTGCCTGATGAGGTTCGGCAAGTATTTCGCCGGGCACGGTTGATCGGTAGGCGCTTTCGACTGGCGCACGTGCGAGTGGGGCGGGAGGTTATTGAAGTATCAACTTATCGGGCCAAGCCCGACTCTGATGAAAACGATGACTCGATGTTGAACGAGCATGGCCGAATACTGCGCGACAACGTGTTCGGCACTCGAGAGGAGGATGTATTAAGACGTGATTTGACTGTTAATGCGCTCTATTATGACCCGGGAAGTAATACTATTTTTGATTATGTCGGTGGGTTCGACGATATTCATGAGCGTCGTTTGCGTTTCATTGGGGATCCCCAGGAGCGATTCAATGAGGACCCAGTGCGCATGCTGCGGGCGACTCGCTTTAAGACTAAGCTCGACCTGGTTTTTGCAAAAGGCATTGAAGGACTAATCGCACAAAATGCCTACCTGCTTCGACACGTACCACCCGCACGCCTTTTTGATGAAATTCTGAAAATGTTCCACCACGGGCATGCGTTGGATCTATTCAATCTGCTTCGCCATCTTGGTATTTTTGCTGAGCTGTTTCCTGAAGCAGAACGCACTTTTACAGATACTGACCTCGCGCCGGGTACCGGGTTGGTTTGTCGGGTTCTTAAGAATACCGATAAGCGCGTACAACAAGGAAAGCCGGTTATTGCGGCTTTTTTATTTGCCGGATTGTTGTGGCGAGCTGTGTGTCTGGAGCGAGAGCGCCGAATGGGTCATGGGGTAGCGGCTTATCCGGCCCTGCAGCAAGCCGCGGTGGCGGTAATAGGTAGAGAGAGCCAGCGGATTTCGATCCCCCGACGGGTCAGCAATGTCGTATATGAAATTTGGGAACTGCAAGGGCGTCTTGAGAGTCGGCGGCCCCGCACTATCCATCGGCTGTTGCAGAACAAGCGGTTTCGTGCAGCCTATGATTTTTTGGTGTTGCGCGCCAGTGCTGGCGAAGTGTCCGAAAGCTTGGCACAGTGGTGGACTCAAATTCAGGAACATAGCGTACCCCAACAACAAGAGATGATAAAAGCGCTTAACTCGGGACCTGCACGAAACAAACCACGCCGCCCGCGAAAACGATCTAAAGAGCAAAGCAAGCAGAGCACATGATTGAATCCGACTCTTCGGTTTCTGCCTGGGTCGGTCTGGGAGGCAATCTTGGTAATCCTGCGGCGGCGCTTCAAGACGCACTCGATGCATTGGCTCATATTATTGGGGTTGAGCTCGCGGCGGTTTCCTCGGTTTACCAAAGCGCTCCGGTCGGACTGAGCGCACAACCAGACTTTCTTAATGCAGTCGCCCGTATTGACACGTCGCTTGAGCCTGGCGAACTGCTTGAGCAGTTGTTGCGGATCGAAACTGAGCAAGGACGGGTTCGGCTCGGTGAGCGATTTGGCCCCAGACTGATTGATCTGGATCTGCTTTTATATAATGAGACGGTGCTGCAGACCGAGGATCTTACGCTTCCACATCCCCGAATGTTTGAGCGGCGATTTGTGCTTGAACCGCTGGCAGAAATTGAGGGCGACATGGGTATGGCGGGTGGGCGCAGACTGTGCGACTGCCTTAGGGCCTGCTCCGATCAGCGACTGAAGAAGATAGGATCCTTACAATTCGCCTCGCACTGTCAAATATCCTGATCGGATCTGCGCCATATATCTGGGCCGGTCTAGGCCCTAGCTGAGCATCAAGTATTAATGAAGTTTAAGTTTTGGCTCGAAATCCTAGACTCAAATGGTCATTTAGTGTCGGCTTTTGAGGCTTGTGCTCGAGTGATCAGGTACAATCACACAGGCGCATCGTGCGCCTTAGCCGGATCTATTTTCTGATCACTCCTTTTGACCGGTAGAAAATTTGTTGAACCCCGCGATGCCATCTGAATCTGAATCCGGGCGGATCTTGTCCGGGATGCGACCCACTGGCCGGCTACATATGGGGCATTACCACGGGGTCCTCAAGAATTGGACTGCGCTACAAAATCAATCCGAGTGCTTTTTTTTCGTAGCCGATTGGCATGCGCTGACAACCCACTACGAAGAGCCGGGGGTGATGGACGCTAATGTCTGGGAAATGCTCATCGACTGGCTGGCAGCAGGGGTAGATCCGGAAAAGGCAACATTATTTATTCAGTCCCGGATACCCCAACATGCCGAGTTACATCTCCTGTTGTCTATGGTGACGCCCCTGGGGTGGCTTATGCGGGTCCCGAGCTTCAAAGACCAACAACAAAAGCTGAATGATCGTGATTTGGCAACTTATGGCTTTTTGGGCTACCCCTTGCTGCAAAGCGCTGATATTCTGATGTACCGTGCCACCGGGGTGCCGGTGGGCGAAGACCAGGTGCCACACGTAGAACTCACCCGTGAGATTGCCCGGCGGTTTAATCATATATTTGGGCGTGACGCTGCTTTTGAAGAAAAGGCTCTCGAGGCGCTGGCAAAGCTAGGAAAGAAATCAGCCAAGCAATTTGTAAGCTTGCGACGTCAGTGGCTTCAGGAAGGTGTTAGTTCGGCCCGGGAGGAGGCGCTTCAAGTGTTAGGAGCGTCTGGCAATATAGGACCGCAGGACCGCGAGCGTTTAGTGGGGTACCTCGATGGTGGTGGTCGAGAGATTCTGCCCGAGCCGGAGGCGCTTCTGACGCCAGCGGCAAAGATGCCGGGCCTGGACGGCCAAAAGATGTCAAAGTCTTATAACAATACGATTCAGATGCGCGACGAGCCTGAGCGGGTAAGTGCCCGACTGATGACTATGCCCACGGATCCAGCGCGGCAGCGCCGTCATGACCCTGGCGACCCAGACAAGTGCCCGGTATGGGATTTACATCGCATCTATACTGACCAAGAGCAGCGTCTTGAGTTGGCGAGCGGTTGCCGCAGCGCTGGCATAGGTTGCGTCGACTGTAAAAAGCCATTGTTGGAGGCGATCCTTAAGGAGCAATCTGTTCTTCGTGACAGGGCTCGGCCTTTTGAGCAAAACCCCAAGCAGGTGCGTGAGATTATCGAGTCTGGCTGCGAGCGCGCAAGGCACGCCGCAGAGGAGACTATCCATGAAGTGCGTACGGTAGTGGGTACCCTTTACCAGTGAGTGAGGTGCCTGCAAGCGGAACCTCCGAGGCGGATCTGGGAGCTGGTGCACGCGCTATTGTCGGGGGTAAGGCTTTCGACCAGTGGCCCGAGAATCTGTATATCCCACCCGAGGCTCTAGAAGTCGTTTTAGAGGGCTTTGAGGGTCCGCTCGACCTGTTATTACACCTTATCCGTCGACAGAATATCGATATTCTTGATCTGCCAATGGCCGATATTAGCCGTCAGTACATGCACTATATTGAGCTGATGCAGCAGATGCAGTTGGATCTTGCGGCCGATTACCTGGTGATGGCAACGATGCTGGCGGAGATCAAGTCGCGGATGCTGTTGCCCCGCCCAGGACCAGGTGAGGAAGAAGAGGAAGATCCCCGAGCGACCCTCATCAAGCGTCTTCAGGAGTACGAGCGCTTCCGAAACGCTGCGGAGAACCTTGACGATCGGCCGCGGGTGGAGCGTGATCTTTACCTTGTCTACGCACGAGTCGAGGATCCCGATCCACCTAAAGAGGAGACTAAGGTCGACCTCCAAGATCTGGTGACAGCGATGCGATCTGCGATGTTATCTGCAGCGCGCCGCGAACACCTGCAGATGGTTCCCGAAACATTCTCGGTTCGTGAGCGGATGACTCAGATCCTGGAGCGGGTCCGAAGCGGGGAGTATGTATCTCTGCAAGATTTTTTCAACCCAGACGAAGGCCGCAAAGGGCTGATCGTCAGCTTTATTGCAGTACTCGAATTGGTCCGCGATAACGTGCTGGCAGTCACCCAGAATGGACCTTTTGCCCCAATCCACGTCAAAGTCAAGAGTACATGAACCATAAGAACGAAATTATTCATACCGTAGAGGCGGCCTTGTTCTCGGCAGAGCGTCCCTTGGATATCCGCGATTTGCAGACCCTTTTCCCGGGTCAGGCCAGCCGTGAGCGAGCCAATGAAATACGGTCGTCATTAGAGCAGCTCAGGATTCACTACTCCGACCGGGGGGTCGAACTTGTTGAGGTGGCCGGCGGCTTTCGTTTTCAGACTCGCGCCGAGTATGCCTCGGCTTTGCGCACGCTCCGGGAGACCCGACCACCGCGGTACTCTCGTGCTCTCTTGGAAACTCTCGCGATTATTGCTTATCGCCAGCCGGTTACCCGGGGTGATGTCGAGGATATACGTGGAGTCACGGTGACGACCGAAATCATGCGCTCTTTGCTCGACCGGGAGTGGGTGCGCCAGTCCGGTACTCGTGAGGTGCCTGGGCATCCGGCCCTGTATGTCACTACCTCGGCTTTCTTGGAATATTTCGGACTGCAGTCCTTGACATCATTACCTAACCTGGAAGATGAGCGGGAACTAGCCGATATCGCTCGCGAGCTGGGCATCGAGATGCCGGTATCGATCACGGCACCCGTTGATAAGTCCGGCGACGATGGCGATCCGGATTCAGACTTTTCTGGCCCAGATCCGGGTGCCACGACTGATCAGGGGTCGGTTGAGGAGTCGCCAGAAACTGATCGCACCCAGTCGCTTGTTGAAACTGAAACTGAAACCAAAGCAGCCAGCACCGAATCCATTGGCGACCCTGACGAGGAAGATCCAATTTCGCGGGTCGCCTCAAGTCACGAGTTTGGCTGAACGAATCCAGAAGATGCTCGCCCACGCTGGTTTGGGTTCGCGCCGGGAGATAGAAGACTGGATTCGTCATGGCCGGGTTGAGGTTGACGGAAAAGTGGCAGTAATCGGGCAACAGGTCGGTGTCCAGTCCCGTGTGCTTGTAGATGGTCGAAGGATTCAGCTGAACGCCGCTTCGCCGGCCAGCTCGCGGGCACTGCTTTACCATAAACCAGTGGGCCAGATTTGTTCCCGGCAGGACCCGCAAGGCAGGCCAACGGTTTTTGATGTATTGCCCAGGCTTCGCGGGCAGCGTTGGGTTTCGGTTGGGCGGTTGGATTTTAATACCTCGGGCCTTATGCTTTTTACCACCGATGGAGAATTAGCGAATCGTTTGATGCATCCCTCCCAGGAAATCGAGCGAGAGTACCGCTGCCGGGTCCGTGGCCAGGTGAATCCGACTAATTTGCGTCGGTTGAGTGAAGGCATTCTTCTGGGCGGCGAGTTGTGCCGGTTTGAGTCGATTCGCACGCAACCTGGCAGTGGCACCAACCACTGGTATAGCGTGGTCCTCAAAGAAGGGCGTTATCGTGAAGTCCGGCGCATGTGGGAGAGCGTGGGTTGCACTGTCAGTCGCCTGGTGCGGGTGCGCTACGGCTCGTTCCGGCTGAGTCGCGAGTTGAAAAGTGGCCAGCATCTGGAGCTTCAGCGGTCACAACAGAATGGACTCTATCGCCTGGCAGGAATGAAAATGGGGCGCGGCACGCTCCACAGTAGGCAATTGCCTTCCTCGCCTGCTTCCACGCGGACCGCACCTAAAGATAAGGCTAAAGCAAATCGCAACACCGGGGTAAAACGCAAACGACCTGTAAAACGCAGGAACGACAGTTAGCCAACTAGGTCCTGGCCTTTGGCGAGACTTAGATGGACGGCATCTCGTTCCACACGTCCACAAAAATCAAAGGCTTTTCCAAAGCCCTTTACCCAGCGACCACCAGATGGCGCCAGTTGAAACAGCTCGAAATCCGGCAAAGAGGTCAATGTTTCGATGATCTGGCCAAAACGTTCAAAAAACAGTGGGGTAAGCGTTTTCCAGGTATCGCTGTCTCGGCTATGGGATAAGGCCTGGCATCGAAAACACAACCTGCGCCGGGCGTAGATCTCGTCACAGGTGGATTCATCTTCGATAAAAAATATCGTGGCGCTACCACGTTGTTTAAGGTTGGCGGTATGCGAAGACAACTGGCTGGTCAGAATGAAAAAAGAGTCGTGGTGATCAACAAATGGCGCGTAACTCAAATCCACTTCTTCTTCGAGGTTGAGCGTGCCAAGCAGGAGTGAGCGAAACTGTGAAAGGAAGGTTTCACACTCGGGTTTCAACGTTTCGTCTAGGGGCATCGGCGTCACCTTGGATTACGGAGCCAAACAAGTTCACCTGCTAAGCCGGCCCAAACCCGCCTCAAGATCGACGATAAGATCATCGAGCGATTCAAGACCCGCGTGGATACGCAGGGGTTGACCCGATGAGTTCCACGGAACGGCGCTGCGGTGTTTTTCAGGATACACAGGAATCAGCAGACTTTCATAGCCCCCCCAACTGGCCCCTATCCCAAAAAGTTCAAGATTGTTCACCATATCCAGAATTGCTTGGCGAGGCTGAGGTTTGAGGATAATACTGAAAAGACCGGATGCTCCGAGGAAATCGCGTTGCCATATCTCGTGTCCGGGATGACTCGGGAGCGCAGGGTGTAACACCTCGGCGACTTCGTCACGACCTTCGAGCCACGTGGCAAGCGCGATACCTTGCTCCTGATGTGCCCGCAGCCGGGTTGGCAGGGTTCGTACACTGCGCAGGGTGGCGTAGGCATCGTCTGGCCCGACACATTGCCCGAACAACTTGTGGGTACGGTGCACGGCCCCCCAGGAGGCCTCGTTGCAGACGATTGCCCCCATCATGACGTCGCTGTGGCCAGATAAGTATTTAGTAGCCGCGTGGACAGATACGTCAACCCCGTGCTCAAATGATTTGAAAAATAGCGGTGTTGCCCAGGTGTTATCGAGGATGGTTGTTACCTGATGCTCCCGTGCGACCTTTGTGATCGCAGGAATATCCTGCACCTCAAAGGTGTATGAGCCGGGAGATTCCAGAAAAATGACTCGTGTTTTCGGCCGGATAAGCGATGCGATATCTGCACCAACTAATGGGTTGTAGTACTGAACTTCAACACCCAGATCGGACAACATCTGATCGCTAAAGGATCGGGTCCATGCATAAACCGAATCCGCTACCAGCACATGGTCCCCGGGGCGCAAAAACGCCAGCAAGGCGATATTGATCGCAGCCAGTCCAGACGGGGTGAGAAGGGCATCGTACCCCCCTTCAAGGTCTGCAATCGCTTCTTCCAGATCGAAACTCGTCGGAGTGCCTAGTAAGCCATAGATGACTTTTCGTCGATCACCCGTTTTCGAGTCATGGCGTTTTTCAAATGACTCGACATTGGGGTGCAGAATTGTCGAGGCATGATAGACCGGCGTATTGACGACACCGTGATGACTGAAAGACGAACGTCCGGAAATGATCGCCCGGGTAGCATCTGCGCGAACAGCGGAAGAGGTTTCTTTTTTCATACAAGACCGTTTGGAATATAGGTAGTGTGGAACACAGCGTTGGACCGGCAACGAGAAATCGTCATCACGGGATACGCATTCTAGCAACCTCCTAAGGCCTGATCGAGTGGTATCGTCATCAAAAAAGGAATTCAATCGAAAAGTCGCAGTGGTGCGGCCTGTATCGGTGTTTCAAATCAGTCTGATGTACCGGGGGTTTCAAGTCGCAAAGTCAGAATGATCTTCGGGTGGTGAGTTTTCACCGTGTCGTGGTTAGAATTGAACCTCATTTTATTAAAGTCATGGAAGGGTTGATCAATGAGCAGCATTGAGCGAGGCTGGTACGACACATATATGATGCCGAACTACGCGCCTGCACAGATGATTCCGGTTCGAGGGTCTGGATCTCGGCTATGGGATCAGGACGGGCGGGAGTACATTGATTTCGCAGCCGGGATCGCAGTAAATGCGCTGGGCCACGCCCACCCGGCGTTGGTTGAGGCCCTCACGGAACAGGCTAACAAGCTTTGGCACACGGCCAATGTTCTTGTGACGGAACCGGCCCTGCTGTTGGCAAAAAAACTGGTTGGACTAACCTTTGCCGACAAGGTGTTTTTTTCCAACTCTGGAGCAGAGGCTAACGAAGCGGCATTAAAACTTGCCCGACGTTTTGCCTTTGACCATTTTGGCGAGAAAAAGTGTCGAATCCTGTCTTTTGATAACGCCTTTCATGGACGCACGCTTTTTACTGTAACCGCGGGTGGACAACAAAGTTACCGAGAGGGCTTCGGGCCCTTGCCCGGCGGGATTCAGCATCTTCCTTTCAATGACATAGAGGCGCTTGAAGATGCCTTCGACAGCGATGTCTGCGCGGTAATTGTCGAGCCGATACAAGGAGAAGGTGGGGTAATAGCCGCTGAATCAGAATTTCTCAAGCGGATACGGGAACTTTGTGACCAGTATCAGGCGCTGATGATCATGGACGAAATCCAGACGGGAGTTGGCCGAACTGGTTCGCTATATGCCTACCAGGCATTCGATGTCATCCCTGATCTTTTAACCACGGCCAAGGCGCTGGGCGGTGGTTTTCCAATCGCAGCTACCTTGACGAGCGACAAAGTAGCAGCGTCACTAGCTGTCGGCACCCACGGCAGCACCTGGGGTGGCAACCCGATGGGTTGTGCAGTGGCTAATGCGGTCCTGGATATTGTTAGTGCTTCAGCTGTGTTAACAGGGGTTAGCGAGAGGCGTCAACGGCTTGAGGAGGGAATCCTCGCGATTGGTCAGCAATACGGGGTATTTGAGCAGGTTCGAGGCATGGGATTACTGATAGGCTGTGTGCTCGCTGAGCCATGGACCGGCAGGGCTCGGGATTTTATGCAGGCCGCTCAAAATGAAGGCCTGTTTGTTCTGGTCGCTGGCGCCAACGTATTGCGTGTTGCGCCGTCACTCATTATTCCAAAAGACGATATCGATCAGGGACTGGTACGCCTGCAAAAGGCAGTTGCCAAAATTTGCGAGGCAAAAGGTCAGGCCGCGGGTTGAGCTTTCACTGATGCCCCCGCGTCAGGGGATTTCAGTTTGCGCAAAAGTTATTTGCTGGGTTGCGCCCAGCATCTCGACCTCACTTTTTACCGCCGGCGTTTTGCTGACGACCTTCCCCCGGCGAATCACAAATAACCGAGTGGCCCGCAAACGGATTGCCTCAATGGGGTCTGCCGCCTGCAGGATCACCATGTCGGCATTGCATCCAACACTAAGGCCGTAATTGACAAGATTCAACGCTCTGGCGGGGTTAACAGTTATCGCATCGTAGACGCTACGGGCTTGGGCCGTTCCAGTCATCTGCGCGACATGGAGTCCCATATGAGCGACTTCAAGCATATCGTGGCTGCCCGCAGCATACCAGGGGTCCATGACACAGTCGTGGCCAAACGAACAGTTGATTCCCTTATCGACCATCTCTTTTACCCGCGTCATCCCGCGACGTTTCGGATAGGTATCTTTACGTCCTTGCAGGGTAATGTTAATCAGCGGGCAGGCGATTGCATTGATTTGCGCTTCGTGCATTAATCCCAGCAGTTTGTCCGCGAAATAGTCATTCATAGAATGCATGGAGGTTAGGTGGGAGCCACTGACCCGGCCGTGCATTCCAAGTTGTATTGAAGTGGATGCGAGGGTTTCGATATGGCGCGATGAGGGGTCGTCGGTTTCGTCACAATGCATATCAACCATCAAACCGCGGTCAGCGGCTATGCGGCACAACGCCTCTACTGATTGACGCCCTTCCTCATAACTTCGCTCAAAGTGGGGAATACCGCCGACAACATCGACGCCCAGATCAAGTGATTGCTCTAGTTGCTTTTGGGCATCGGGGTGCCTGTAAAACCCGTCCTGAGGAAAGGCCACCAATTGAAGATCCAGCCAGGGTTTAACTTTCTCTTTAACTGAGAGCAGTACGTGTACTGCCGTCAGTGAGGGATCGCTGATATCGACATGGGAGCGGATCGCAAGACTACCTTTAGCTACGGCCCAACGACAGAGCATGAGCGCGCGCTGTTCGAAATCGTCTGATGATAAAGTTGATTTCAATTCCCCCCACAAGCGGATCCCTTCGAGTAGGGTCCCGCTCTCGTTGACTCGGGGTCTGCCATAGGTCAGGGTTGAATCCATATGGAAATGACTGTCA
>JAAZZE010000058.1:0-3391 GCA_014239255.1 Gammaproteobacteria bacterium | reverse complement strand
CTCGTTGACTCGGGGTCTGCCATAGGTCAGGGTTGAATCCATATGGAAATGACTGTCAACGAAAGGCGGGCTGACGAGGTAGCCTTTGGCGTCAATCTCGGTCTCTGCTTGGCTATCAATATGCGCAGCGCGTTCGACGACGCGGCCTTCCCGACAGGCAATATCCAAAAGTGTCGGTTCATCAGGGATTCTCGCGTTTCTTATAATCAGATCTAACATAATTTAGGTCGATTCATGATTCCTTGGGTGACTAAAAATTACTGAGGGTAGTTTTGCTGTCGGCGGGCCATGGGACACAACACGCCACACATTTAACTTACCGGGCCCTTGTAGTAGGGTAGAGCGTCGATTCGCGGGGTATCCGACAGGAGCGGCTCCAGTTGCTTGCCGAATGATATCGATTCCTTTGTCGAGTAGCAGGCCTTGCGCGTCTCGATCAAACTCAAGTGGATTCTCATGCAGGTATCCATGGTGCTCGATCATGCTGACTCGCTGATCAAATGGACATCGGTGGCCTTCCAGGATGCATAAAAGACAGCGCCTGCTTTTAATCCAAGATCGGCAAGGTCACGTTGGCGTACTTGAACCTTGAAATCTGCTCCATTTTCCAATTCAGCAAAGACTGTCACAATCGAGCCAACAAATTCTTCGCTAATAAACCGACATCGAACTTGGTTTGCTGTCTCGGGAGTAGTCAAAGAGATCTGAACGAGGTCCGCACTGACAACCATGTTGAGAGTCGAGCCCATTGAGAAAGTTTTCTCATCGCTATCAGGTGAGCAGGAAAAGCAGCCAACTGGGGTATTAACCTCAAGAGTGGCACCTTCTTTTGATACAGTGCCGGAGAAAATATTGTTTGATCCGACAAAGTCTGCGACAAATCGAGATGTCGGGTTGCGATAGATCGTCTTCGGTGAGCCAATCTGTTCAATTCTGCCCTGGCTCATGATCACCACCCGGTCTGACATTGCAAACGCTTCAGACTGGCTATGGGTTACGTAGACAAAAGTAATACCCAGTTCTTTTTGAAGGCGGGAAAGGACGCCTTGCATTTTGACGACAAGGTTGGCATCAAGCGCGCTGAGAGGCTCATCAAGAAGAAGAATGCGTGGCTCGGTCACAAGTGATCGTGCCAGGGCAACTCGCTGGCGCTGCCCGCCCGAGAGTTGGTTGATGTCACGCTCGGCAAGATCAGCGATCTCGAGTCTATCGAGCCAGTTCATGGCTCGCTGCTGACGATCCCGAGGAGAAATTTTTCGCATCTTCAGGCCAAACTCAACATTCTGTCGAACATTAAGAAACGGAAAAAGGGCCAAGCTCTGCCAGACCATTGGCGTATCGCGGTCGGCGCTGTCGATCTCATTAATTCGCCTTCCATCAAGCCGGATCTCGCCTTCGGTGGGCTCCTCAAGTCCTGCTAACATCCGCAATGAGGTGGTCTTGCCACATCCCGATGGCCCCATGAGGGCGAGGAATTCCCCGGCAAAGATATCCAGATCCATAGCATGCACAGCCGCCACTGTGCCGTAATGTTTTGTGACCCCCTCAAAAGAGACCAGTGGGCGGGCTTCAGATGTGTCGGGCATAGGTCTAAATACCGGTCGTTGTCGGCGCTGATGTCTTTCGAAAAAAGATCAGTTGTGCGATCACCACAAGCGACATTGAGATCGCAAACACAATAGATCCAATCGCATTAATCTGGGGGTCAGTATTTCCCTGGAGGATCTCCAGAATCACAACAGGAACTGTTTTGTTTAAACCGGAGACAAACCATGCTACCGCAAACTCGTCGAAGGATACAGCTGCGGTCAGACAAAAAGCGGATGCAATGGCAGGCCGACAGAATGGGATGATAACCTCGCGCATGGCCCGCCACGGTGAGGCACCAAGATTCCAGGCCGCCGGCTCAAGATCCGGGTTGATCTGGGCAAGCCGCATTCGGACAACAGCCATCGCAAATGGCGCACATAAAACCACATGACTGACCACAATTGAGTGGATTTGACCAGACATGTTGATTCTTGCCAGCAGTGCAAGCATTGCTAATCCCATAATCACAAGAGGGATCGTCGGCGGCAATAGTGCTAAAGACAAGTACAACGCCTTGCCGGTAAAGTTATAACGGTAATCAGTATAGGCCGTACAAAACCCGATGAACGTAGCTAGGATAGCGACGCTGACTGAGACCAGGGCGCTTACCTGAAAAGCCTCCCATATATCCGGGTCCGAGAAAATGGTCTCGTACCAATGAGTCGTAAAGTGACCCAACGGTATCGTTGGGAACCTGTCAGAGTTAACTGAAAATACGAAGCTGGTGATGATCGGTGTAAAGACAAAAACAAAGACCAAAACAACATATCCTCGAAGGAGCAGGTTTTGCGGCGATAGGCGGGTCATGGCTTTTTGCGATAGGCGGCCGAGACGGACGCGAACATAATCGTCAATAGTGTAATGATCATCGTGACCGCGACGACTGCGGCGCGGGGCCATTGCTGGCCAGATTTTGTGGTATCGATTATTAGGATACTTAAGGTAGGGGGTTTTGAACCGCCCAGGTAATAGGGGCTTACGAAGTCTCCAAAAGATAAAATAAAAGTAAATGCTGCGCCAAGGATGATCCCTATTTTGGCAAGCGGAACGATAACCAGAAAAACAGTCTTCAGTCGTCCGCAACCAAGATTGTGCGCAGCCTCGATCAAATTACGATCAACATTCGCCAATGAGATCAGTTGAAGGACTACCGCAAGCGGCAAACACAAAGTCAGATATCCAACGAGGGTCCCGAAAAAATTGTTAAGCAAGTGAAAAGGGCCAAGCCCGATATAGTCAAACATCCTGTTGAAAATACCGTTATCGTTTAGAAAGATTTGCCAGGAGTAAATACGTACCAGGTAACTGGTAAAAAAGGGCACGATCAAAAAGAACAAGGCCCACCGCCGCAATGTGGCCGATACCTTGAAGGCAAGGGCGAACGAACAAGGGAAAGCCAGTATGGTCGTGGTTATGGTAGCGATCATTGCATAGGCGAGCGTCCTCCAGTAGGTATCCCAGAAATATCCCTTAGAGTACATTTTGGTCCAATTTACCGTATCCAATCCCGGTACCATCCGATAGTTTTTGACCAGCCAGAAACTGATAACGACCAGGAAAATCAGCGGAAAAACAAAGAAAACCAGCTGCCAAATAACGATGGGCATCGACCATGTCAGGCCATACAACGTCACGGTGCGGCGCTTTGAAAGATGCGGCACAGTGTTTTGGCCGATAAGTAGAGTCAAAAGTACGGATTCAGGTGCATTGAAGGAGTATCAAAGCACAAGGGAAAAAGCCGGCCCCGAAGGGCCGGCTTTCCTTGCCCATGCCTAGGCGTTTTTGTATTCAGACCAGAAGT
>JAAZZE010000057.1 GCA_014239255.1 Gammaproteobacteria bacterium | reverse complement strand
CGCGATGCGCAGAGTCTGCAGGTCAGTGCCACTACTGATTGGCAGCATGATACCTCGGGCAGTGATCGATTCCATCCAACCCTGGTCATGATCAACGACAGCGGCTGGGATGAAATCGAAATTTTGCAACTGGTCCGGCGCAGCGCCGATATCATCAGACAATGCGGCATCGATCTGTTGCCTGCAAAGATGCTCGAGGTTAGCGCCCCGGACAGCGTGCGGGATTTTTCCCGCAGTAACGCGAAACTGCTGACTGAAAAAGTCGGCTCGCAAGGGCCACGGGTGTTTTTCGTTCGTGACACCTTGGATCGCCCCGCATTCGAAGCGGTCGCGTTCGGCACCGCCAACAGTAAAAACAATCCCGCTTTACGTTTTACGGTGTGGATCACCGCTGCTACCCGCGAGCCGCACATTGCCTTGGCACATGAACTTGCGCATGTGCTGCTAGACGATGGTTCGCACCCACCATCGCCCGGTAACCTGATGCGCAGCGACACGTCCCCCGACAACGTTGAATTGAGCGTCAAACAATGTGCCAGGATGCGCCACATGGCCCGCCTAAACGATCTGCTTGATTAATAAACCCAGAAAGCAACTGTAAGCAAGATGTCCGGCATCGAGGCCTGCCGGGGCTGCAGAGTAGGGCGGTCAGATCCGGCGCCAGGCCGCCTTGACCATCAAAGCGCTGAGGGCCAGGTACCAGAAAAGCGCCCACCAGGGCATCGATAGCCCCCAGAAAGTCCAGTCGACCGAAGCACATTCACCGGAGCCTGCCAGGGCTTTGCTCAGAGCATCGGCGAGTGGCATGTTCTGCAGCATGAATTCAAGGCCCGGCCCGCATTCAGGGACTCGGTCCGGCGGTAGCGATTGGATCCAGATGTGCCGGCCGGATACCGCTACGCCGAGTGCCGCCGCCAACGTGATCAGTCCGGCATAGACTTTGCGGCCAAAGGGGCGTGGATTGTGAAGCACCCCGATCAATGCAGCGATGCCAATGCCGACAAATGCTAGCCGCTGAAAGATGCATAGCGGGCACGGGTCCAGGAATTCACGAAACTGCAGCCAGTAGGCATAACCTAAAAGGCCCGCGCATGTGAGAAAGACCAGAGCACTGGTAACACGAAACAATGGTGCAGTGGGTAAAGCCATCGACCTATTGTATCGTTTTGTTGCGGCTGGGTTGCCTCAAGCAATCGCATGCCAGATGGTGATCTTGTAGCCCGACTCGCGGTTAAGCGATGGACTCTTCGATTGCGTCTCCTGCTTGGACGGGCGTAAATCCCAGTGTCAGCACCACTAGACTGATGCGCCAACCACCGTGGAAGAATCTCAAACCAAGGCCCCTTACATTAGAGAGGTTTTATGAAAGTTTGGTAGAGTAACGTGGCCATGTTGAAGCTTATACGGTCAAGATATTTTCGCCCAGTGGTGGGGTTGGGGTTGCTGTTAACAGCGGTCTCAGTACAAGCGCTGTCGGAATGCAAGGCGCCCAACGGGTTGAGTGCAGATGATCAGGGTCATTACTGCATGATCCACACCTTCCGTTGGGCATGTTTGCTAGACAAGGGCTACGACATGGATAAGGATAACTGGACGGTTATGCAATGGGATTACGAGGAGTGCACGATTCGCGGCTGTGATCAGTTGCTGCAGCAGACCGGTGCGCTATCCGAAGCGCTTTTTCTCAAAGCATGCAATATCGCGGTGTTTGATCGGCGTTAGTGCCTGCGCCGGCACGCCCATCAGTGCGCCGACAGCCCCTGTTCCGAATAAACCGATAGCATGTGTGACACTGTTATCACTGCAGTTCGCGGCCAGCCTCAGCCAGCTTCCTGATAGATCTTTTGAGCGCACTATCAATTGCCGATGCAGGTTGCATCTTGAGTCAGGCCGGGGTTTACGTGTTTTTGGTGCAAAGCACCTAACTGCGTAGATAGGAGGCGCCATTGACATCAATTATGGCGCCAGTGGAGAACTCGGCCCCTGGCGAGGCCAGGAACAGTACAGCATGGGCGACTTCCTCTGGTCGAGCGACTCTCCCAAGCGGACTCTGATGGCGGATGGCGTCACCACCGGGCCCCTGTAGTACGGTCTTTGCCATATCGGTTTCGACAAAGCCTGGCGCTACCGCACCGACAAAAATCCCAAGGCCTGCGACGTGCTGGGCCAGTGACTGGGTCATTGCGTTCAGCCCTGCCTTGCTGGCGCCGTAGGCCGGGCAACGCGGTTCACCTCTAAAAGCGCCGCGCGAACTGACATTTACAATGCGCCCACCACCGTGTTCACGCATGTGCTCAACGGCACACCAGCACAGGTTAGCAGGGCCAGTCAGATTGACAGCGAGGGTGCGCTGCCAGGCCGTTTGCCACTTGGCAAATGAGACTTCATCGATGGGGTGGGCTTCGAAAATACCCGCGTTATTGACCAGGATATCCAGCCCACCCAGGCTTGTAATGACTTCGGTGACGATACGCTGTACCGTCGGGGCGTCGGCCAGGTCACCGGTGCAAAGCACATGGCCTTTGCCCTCGAGGCTTGCCAGGGTATCGCGGGCAGCCTCCTGGTTGGCGCGACAGTGCACGGCCACCTGCGCCCCTGCTGAAGCAAATTGGCGTGCCACAGCGCGACCAATCCCACGTGAGGCCCCGGTGATCAGTACTTTCTTATTATCGAAGCGCATTGGCACAGACTACCGTATCTGCCCGCTGGGGAGAAGTGGTATCGCAGGTGTTATGACTATTCGCCGGGGTGGTCAGCCCAGGCATTGTTGCTCATGGCGTTACTTACCGGGCCCTCGTAGAATGGGGCACAGAATCAGGATGTGCTTACAGGAGGAGCGCTATGAGTGACAAGCCAAGCGACGCGGAATTGACCGACGAGGAACTCGATGCCCAGTTGCGCGAGATTGCCGACCAGTTTATTGATCTGGCCAACCAACAGGCCGAGCGCTTTCATAAGGAGAATATCAGTCAGGGCCTGATGTATGCCGCGGCACGCTTCAATGCGTTTGTGGTGGCCTCGCACGCCGATGACATTGCGGCTTACGACCAGGAGCGCGACCGGGCCATCGATTATTTCGTGGAACAGTACCGGCAGATGTTCACCACCAATCTTGATGATTACCGCAGTACTTTTGAGGATCTTAAGTATACCCATCTGATGTCGAGCCGACCGAACTGAGTTCGAAATACCCAAGGCCGAGTGGTATTGGAGCAGGGTGCAGGGTTACGGCAAGGCGGATTGCCAAAGGACCAATAGTTGCCCGGCTGGTGCACCCGGGCGCTGGCGCTAAAGTATTATAGGAGGCGCTACTCGTTTTCTCGGCGGACGGTTACCGTACAGGGGGCTTGATCGCCATTGTCGCTGACTAAAAAGACAATAGGCTGGCAACAGATCTCGCAGTCTTCTACGTATTGGTCACCGGCGGCGGTCGGATCAACCAGAGCGGTGAAAACCTCAGCGCAGTAGGGGCACTCGATGAGATGTTCTTCCAGTTCCATGATTTATGTATTGTGCCTGTGGGTCGAAAAAAGTAAAAGACGCCCGAGGCATCCACTCCCACGAGTGGGATTTCAAACCCACGCCGCACGCAGCCAGATAATACAAAGCGCACAATGCACAATAAAGCGAGTAACCCAGTTGTGACCCAACCGGGTCAGTGCGGGCGTATGCTCGGGATCGCCAGAAAAAAGCCCCGTGGTTGTGCCATTGCCGATACCATGAGCCTTCGGTGGCGTCACCGAAGGTGAGTCCCAGGGAAGCGCAACCCAAATGAACCCAAAGAGGAAATTATGACTGACTACACCAAGATGACTTGCGAGGCCTGTCGCGCCGGGGCACCGCCCGTCACCGATGAGGCGCTGGCCGAATTTCTCGACACCCATCCAGACTGGGAGCGCTTGATTGTTGATGATGAGCCGCGATTGCGACGGGTTTACCGCTTTGGCAATTTTGCCGCGGCACTGACTTTTACCAACTCGATCGGCGAACTGGCAGAATCAGAAGGTCATCACCCGGCGCTACTTACCGAGTGGGGTCGGGTGACAGTAGATTGGTGGACCCACAAGATTGGCGATATTCATCTTAACGATCTGATCATGGCTGCACGCAGCGATACCTTGTACGATGCTGCTGGCTGAGGACTGATACTCTTTTGGATCGAACCGAGCGCTTCTACACCATCGACCGCATGCTGCGGGCCCACCAGGGCACCACTTTGCGCCAGATGATGGAGGCAATGGAAGTATCGCGAGCCACCGTGCGGCGCGACCTGGAATACATGCGTGATCGCCTGGCGGCACCCATTGCCTGGGACCATGAGGCGCGCCGCTATCGTTACGAAGCCCACTCTGACGAGGCCGATCGCTACGCTTTGCCCGGGCTCTGGTTCAATGCGTCTGAGGTCCACGCACTACTGACCATGGAGCATTTGCTTTCCAGTTTGCAGCCTGGTCTGCTGGAGCCGCACATTGAACCCTTACGCAACCGTATTCGCCGGTTACTGGACAGCGGCGACCATCCGGTTGATGAGGTGGCCCGGCGTATCCGTGTGCTACATATGGCGGCCCGCCAGGCAGATAGCGATGTTTTCGGTGCCATCTCCCACTCATTGTTGCGTCGTTACCGGCTGCAGATCAAACATCTCAACCGGCGCAGCGGCGAGATCACCGAGCGTATCGTATCGCCGCAACGTTTGGCGCATTACCGCGACAATTGGTATCTCGATGGCTGGTGCCACTTGCGCAATGGCTTACGCAGTTTCGCCGTCGATGCTATTGAGGGTGCGCAGGTGATCGAGACAAAACGGGCTAAGAGCGTGAGTGATGCGCAACTGGAGCAAGTGCTCGGCACCGGCTACGGCATCTTTGCGGGCGATAAAATCCGCGAGGCGGTGCTGCGTTTTTCGCCCGAGGCTGCCCGCTGGGTTGCGCGTGAAAAGTGGCACTCACGCCAAAGCGGCCGTTTGGAGGAAGATGGCAGTTACACACTAACTATTCCCTACGCCGCTGAGACCGAACTGGTAATGGATATTATGCGACACGGTGCCCAGGTAGAAGTCATCGCACCGGCCAGTCTGCGCGACGCGGTGCGTCAGCGCCTGACCGCTGCAGCAGCACAATATCCCGACTGATTCACTTGAACCCACCTAAACACGTTGCCCCCGGGTTGTCCGGCAACATCCGGGGTATTGGCTGGATGGTATTGACCGGGGTCATGTTTGTCGGGGTTACGGTTGCAGTGCGTTATCTTGGCACCTCAATGAACCCGGTGCAGGCGGGCTTCATCCGCTACGCCTTTGGTTTGGTGATGGTGCTGCCGTTGTTGTCGCGAGCCGGGGTGTTATCGCTGCATTCCAAACGGATCGGTTTTCATGCGCTGCGTGGTTTGGCCCATGGCTGCGGCGTGATGTTATGGTTTTTTGCCATGAGCCGTATCCCGATAGCCGAGGTCACAGCGCTGGGATTCACTGCGCCAGTCTTCACGACGCTGGGCGCCGCACTGTTTTTACGCGAGCGGCTACGGAGCTTCCGCGTGATCGCTATGCTCGCGGGCTTTGCCGGGGCATTGCTGATTCTGCGCCCGGGATTTCGGGAGATCGATATTGGTGCCTTAGCGCAGGTCGCTGCTGCGCCGCTTTTCGCTTGCTCCTTTTTAATGGCCAAGTCGGCTACCCGTACCGAGTCCAGTACCATGATCGTGGTGATGCTCTCAGTGTTCTGTACACTCACCCTGGTTTTACCGGCGCTTGCGGTTTGGCGCACCCCGACGCTCGAAGAACTGGGGCTGTTATTTACCACGGCGGTACTGGCCACGGCCGGCCATTACTGCATGACCCGGGCCTTCAAGGCGGCCGAAGTCTCGGCAGTGCAGCCGTTTACCTTCTTGCAACTGGTGTGGGCGACTTTGCTAGGCTTGGTGCTTTTTGACGAGCACCTCGATCTTTGGATAGCGCTTGGCGGCGCTCTGATTGTGACCGCCGCCACCTGGATGGCTCATCGCGAGGTGCAGTCGCAACGCCGACCCACGCAACCGGGTTAGGTTACGGGAGGGACTGCTCTTTAAAAAAATCGGGCATAGTCTCCTTAGTGCGTTGTTTAAGCTGTCGTATTGAGCTATAAATTAATATCGAGAGCGATCCCGGTACTGTGAGGCGGTTTATCCAGTGGCGCGAGTGACATAATTCAGACAACCCGAAGCGATTTCTCACCATTGGACCATGAAGCCACGTAGCCCCCTTACACAACTTGCGACCCATGAGGTCACCAACATGCCGCCTCATATGGGCGATCAGGATCTGTGGGCTGATGACCGCGCGTTACGCGATTGGGTTGCTGGCTGTGGTGGAGGCGACCACACCAGTCACATGGCAAAAGCCGGGAAGGCAGCCGGGTTTGATGAGACCTTTGAAAAGGCCCACCAGGCCAATCGTTGTCTCCCGGAGTTGCGTGCCTTTGATCGCTACGGCATGCGGATTAACGCAGTCGAGTTCCACCCGGCCTATCACGAACTGCTGCGCCTGGTGATCTCACATCAGGCGCATAACTTCGCTTGGCATAACGAAGGACGCGCCGGGCATCTTGGACAAAGTGCTTTGACCTATATGTTCAGCCAGCCTGAGGGCGGCGTGATGTGCCCGATGGCGATGACCTATTCGGTGGTGCCCAGTCTGCGTACCACCCCCGAAATCGAGGCCGAGTGGATGCCGCGTGTTCTGTCGGACGTTTATGACCCTCGTGATATTCCAGTGACAGAAAAGACCGGCGCGCTGATTGGCATGTTTATGACTGAGAAGCAGGGTGGCTCGGACGTGCGCTCGAATTCGACTGTTGCAGTGCCAATGAGCCTTGAGTCCGGGACTGGTGCAGATTATCTGTTGACTGGCCACAAGTTTTTCTGTTCGGCCCCGATGTGTGATGCTTTTCTGGTGCTGGCCAATACAGACAGCATGGGTATTTCCTGTTTTCTGGTACCGCGCTGGCGGCCGGATGGCGATCGTAATAACCTGTCTATCCAGCGCATCAAGGACAAGTTGGGCAATCGCTCCAATGCTTCCACCGAAATCGAGTTTCAGGACACCTACGGAGTTATGGTGGGCGAGGAAGGCCGTGGTGTCCGCACCATCATCGACATGGTGACCGGTAACCGGATTTACTGTGCCATGTCCTCGGCCGGGATCATGCGTCAGGCGCTGGTTCAGGCGCTGCATCACACGGCTCACCGCTCAGCGTTTAAGAAGCGTCTCATTGAACAGCCGCTGATGCAAAATGTCTTGGCCGACATGGCCATTGAGGTTGAGGCGGCGTTGGCGCTGGGGCTGCGGGTGGCGAGCGCAATGGATCATAGTGATGAACCAGGCGAAGCTGCATTGGCCCGGATCGGCACCGCGATTGCCAAGTACTGGAATACCAAACGTTGCCCTTACCTGGTGTTTGAAGCCCTGGAATGTCATGGTGGCCCTGGTTATATAGAGGAGAGCATCATGCCGCGGCTCTATCGCGAGGCGCCGCTTAACTCGATCTGGGAAGGCTCGGGCAATGTCATCGGCCTGGACGTGTTACGCGTCATCAGTCGCGAGCCTGAAGTGGTCTGGGTGTTCATGGCAGAGGTAGAAAAAGCGCGTGGTAGCGATGCCAATCTGGATCGGATCATCGACGACCTGCATGGCGAACTCAAAAACCCAGATGGCATGGAAATCCGGATGCGCATGATTACCGAGATGATGGCACTGGCCTTGCAAGGTGCATTGCTGACCCAGCATGCGCCCGTGGCTGTGGCCAAAGCCTTTTGTGCCTCGCGCCTGGCGCCGCGTTATCGGGGCGCCTTTGGCACGTTACCCCCGGGATGCGATCTGGATGCAATCATCGCCCGCGCGACCCCGGGCTGATTCAACCAGGATTCGGCCGAGGGTCCGAGGTGTCACCGTCTGCTTGAGTGCAAGCGCATTCCCAAGAAGCACCCATAGCCTGAAATCCCGCTGCATTGGGTTGCAGAATCACCAGGCGAGTCTGTCAGCCCGCATAATCTGGTCTATGCCCGTACGCTTCAATTTCCTTTTATCGCCCGCCGCTGATGCTGCACCTTTACCACGCTAACCGTCTTGAGGATCTGGCCGGGCGTTTAGCCACAGATCTAAAAACACCATCAGGTTCTGTGCTGGCTCCCCAAATCGTCGCGGTATCCAGCACCGCGGTGGGTCAGTGGCTTAGCCTGCAACTCGCCCAGCACCAGGGTGTCAGCGCCAACATGCAGTGGCTCCTCCCAGCCCGGCTGCTGTGGCGGGTGTTTCGTGATGTATTGAGTGATGTACCCAAGACCAACGCGTTTTCCGCCGAGGTCCTGGCCTGGCGTGTGCTGGCGGTGTTGCACGATACCACCTTCGTCAAGCAGCACAGCGCGCTGGCGCACTACCTCGCCGATGCTAATGCGCTGCGCCACTGGCAGTTGGCACGCCAGATGGGACGATTGTTTGAGCAATATCTGGTCTTCAGACCCGGTTGGATCCATCGCTGGGAGCAAAACGATGCCGATGAGTGGCAGGGCGCGTTGTGGCGACGGCTGATCAGTAACGGCGATACCCGGCACTGGCTCAAGTTGCGTAACGACCTGTTCGATGTACTGCGCAATAACCCGTCAGCGGCAGGAAGCCTCCCCAAGCGGCTTTCCCTGTTTGCGCTAGCGGGTCTTTCGCCGGCATTCCTTGAGTTGCTATCGCGTCTGGCAGAACACACCGATGTACATGTGTATCACCTCAATTTCAGCGGTGGTTTCTGGGCCGATATCGTCAGTGACCGAGAGCGTGCACACCTGATTGCCACGCAGGGTGAAGACGTGGATGCATACCTCGATCGGGGCAACCGGCTATTGGCGTCGATGGGCCGGCTGGGTCGCGAACACCTGGCCCAGTTGCTGCAGCTTGAAACGATCGAATCAGAGACTTACATCGCCCCATCACGCGATACGGTACTGGGCGCTATTCAGGCAGATATCGTAGAACTTCGCGATGCGGACGAGATTGCGCCGTTTACCGGCGATGCCCGGGATCGCTCAATCCAGGTGCATACCTGCCACGGACCCATGCGCGAAGTCGAGATTCTGCACGATCGTCTGCTGGATGCTTTTGAGTGCAATCCGGATCTGACACCGGCCGATGTGCGGGTGCTGATTCCTCAGCTGACTGAATACGCCCCATTGATTGAATCGGTGTTTGGCGCTGCGACCGGGCGGCGCCAGATTCCCTGGTGTCTGGCCGAGCACTCCCTGGATGATCACAGCCCACTGGTGCACGCTTTTGTGGAATTACTCCGACTGCCAGAGGGCCGTCTGGATGCACAGCGGGTGAGTGCGCTGCTGGATATCCCCGTGTTACGGCGTCGTTTTTCTCTCGACGAGGCCGACGTAGAACAGGTGACGCGGTGGATACGCGAGCTGGGGATTTATTGGGGATCTGACGCCAAGGCTCTGGCAGAGATGGATCTGCCCATCGGCGGTACCCACACCTGGCGCGGCGCCACTGATCGGTTGCTGCTGGGATTTGCGTTGGGCGATAGCGATACCGCCTTCGCTGATTGCAGTCCGGCATCGCCAGGTGATGCCACTTTGGCGCAGGTGGCAGGTCGCTGGCGCTCATTTCTGGAGCAGTTAATCAACCTGTACGACACCCTGACGCTTGCCCACACGCTGCCCGAATGGATCGTCTTATTGAATCAGGTAATCGACCGGTTTTTCCTGGCGGAGCCGGCAGAGGTCGATAACCTGGTGCGGCTGCGCCAGCAACTGGCCGCACTGGCCAGTGATGCAGCGCTCGCACCGTTTGATCAACCGCTGGTGCTTTCGGTAGTGCGTGATGCGCTTGAGATACGCTTGCACGGTGCCAGCGCCGCGCGTTTTATGAGCGGTGGTGTTACTTTTGCCACGCTGGCCCATGGCCGCTGTCTGCCGGCCAAACTGGTGTGCCTGGTGGGAATGAACAGCGAACATTTCCCGGGTCGCGACAGTGGTCATGGTCTTGATCAAATGCAGACGCAGCCTCGCCCGGGAGATCGTCGCCGGCGTGACGAAGATCGCCATGCCTTCCTGGAGGCCTTAAGCTGTGCCCGCTTGGGCCTATACATCAGTTACACCGGCGCCAGCGTGCGTGATGACAGCGTACAACCCCCTTCAGTAGTCATCAGTGAGTTGCTCGAGCAGATCGATGCCTTGTCTGAAGAGGGTACTTTGTCTGCAGCGCTGACGATCCGTCATCCGCTGCAGCCATTCAGTCGACGCTACTTTGGCGACGAGCCAAAGCTATTCAGTTACGCATCCGAGATGATGCCTCCAGCAGGTAGGCGTGACTCAAACACGAGGCCTTTATTTGACCAGCCTCTGGTGCCGCCCACGCCGGGCGAGTTGCCGCTGGATATGCTAATCGACTTTCTGGCGAATCCGGCACGTACCTTACTGCGCGAACGCCTTAATGTAGTACTCGAATCAGGCGAAGGCCTGCTACCCACTCGCGAACCCATGTGGCTGGATACACGCTCGCGTCGTGCGCTGGCACGGGAAACGCTTCAGGCCCAACTTCAGGAGTTGGATCAGGTCGGGTTCGCACAGCGTGCTCAATTGGGGGGCTACCTACCTCCGGGAACGCCTGGCGAACTGGCCCTGGCGAAAGAGTGGCACCAGGTCGCACCGGTTACTGCATTGCTGAAACCTTTGCTGGCGTCGCAGACGCTTTTATCCTGGCCGGTCAGCACGACAGTAGGGAATTGGCAGTTGTCCGCCGTGCTGGAGAACGTTGGGTCATCTGGCCAGATCCTCTGGTCTATCGAATCACCCAGTCCGTGGTTCATTCTGCGGGCCTGGTGCGCGCATCTACTGCTGAACACTGATCCGCAGGCGCCATCACACCATACCCATCTGGTCAGCACTGATGGGGTTTCAACATTTGCGCCAGAAAATGATGCTGCACATCTGCTGTGCCAGCTGCTGGCGATTTACAGCGAAGGCTTGTGCAGGCCTTTACCGTTTTTTCCGCGCAGTGCCTGGAAATTTGTTAATGCACCACGTTCGCCGTACTCGGCCGCCTATGCCACCTGGATGGGATCCGAGTTTGGTCCAGTCCAAGGTGAATCGGGGAATCCCTATTTTGCACTGGCATTTCGCGACTGCCTGGAAACCGCACTGGACGATGAATTCGAATCTTTGGCCTTGCAATTGTTGGGCACCCCGAAAGAGCGGTTGCAGGAAGGCTTATGAACGCGCCATTGCTGGATCCTTTCTCGGCCCCATTGCAGGGCGTCAATCTGGTTGAGGCCGCAGCAGGCACCGGTAAGACCTGGACTATCACCGCGCTCTATCTGCGGTTGCTGCTTGAAGCGGATCTTAACGTAGGCAATATCCTGGTGGTGACCTATACCCGTGCCGCCACAGGCGAGCTGCGCCAACGATTGCGCGATGCATTGAGTAAAGCCCTTGATGCTTTTTCTGGTGCGGGTGAGGGTGATGGAAATGATCCGCTGATAGGACCGCTCTTGTCGCGCTACCCGGATCACCGTGCCTGTGTACTGAAGCTGCGACGGGCAATAGCAGATTTTGATCAGGCAGGCGTTTTTACGATACATGGATTCTGCGAGCGTGTGCTGGGCGACAGCGCTTTTCAAAGCGCCATCGCACTTGAGACTCAAGTACTGGCCGATCAGCAATCACTACTGGGGGAGGTGGTCGATGATCTGTGGCGTACCGAGATATACCCGGCGAGTCACACCTGGGTGAACTGGCTGGCCAGTATCAAGCAACTGCGCAGTGCAGATGACCTGTTATCGGTGCTGAACCCGCTGATCGGCAAACCCTACCTGGTGGTAGCCGGCCTGAAGGATGCGGTGGATGCGCCCAACCCGGCGAAACTTGAGCAACCGTTGGCTGATGCTTACGCTTCAGCGAGTCAGTGCTGGCACACCCATCGCGATGCGGTGAGCAGACTTCTTCTAAGTCCGGATTCGGGCCTGAACCGTCAGCGTTATCCATTGAAATCACTGCCGAACTGGCTGACGCAACTCGATGCCTTAATGTCGGGAGGAGAGCTGGATTTTGCCAGGTTCAAAGCCTTTAAGAATCTCGAAAAACTCTCCAGCCGTTTTCTTGCAACACCCCAGGCGACCCGAAAAGATGCAGCTCCACCGGCTCATGCTTTTTTTGATCACATCGATGAGCTGCTTGTCTGCGTCCACTCTTACAAGGATGGCGCTCATATCTACTATGTAGGCTGGCTTAACGAGATGCGACGTCGGGCCGAGGTCGTGCAGCGCGAACTGAAAGTTAAGCGCGGTGTACAGGCCTACGATGATCTGCTATTGAATCTGCGCGGCGCTATACAGCCAGGTATCGGCGATACACTGGCGCAACGCTTACGCGCTGATTATCAGGCAGCGTTGCTGGATGAGTTTCAGGATACCGATCCGGTGCAGTATGAAATCTTCAGCACCCTCTATGGCGATGGTGCGCAGCCGGTATTTATGGTCGGAGATCCTAAGCAGGCCATCTATTCTTTTCGCGGCGCAGATCTTTTTGCCTACCTTAAGGCGCGAACCAGTGCTTCACGCCAATATACGCTGGACACCAATCATCGTACGACGCCGGAGCTGGTCAAGGCCGTCAACACTTTGTTTTTGCATCACGCGCCGACGGGCAACTTCGTTTTTGACGAGATTAGCTTTAATGACGCGGTCTCAGCCTCGAATGCACCACCGCTCGCTGACTGCGATATAAGCTCGCCCATGGTGTTCTGGACTGTCGCGCGTGAGGATTCTGCAAAGCAGGTGAGCAAAGCCGAAGCGAGAGCCCGCTGCAGCACAGCAGTGGCCGGCGAGATTCAGCGACTTTTCGCAAATGACACGGTCTTAGGGGACCGACCCCTGGCACCACGTGATATTGCTGTTCTGGTGCGCAACCATGCCGAAGGCATGATGGTGCAACGTGCACTGACGCAAGCAGATATTCCCTGCGTACGCCAGGGCCAGCGCAGCGTGTATCAGAGTCATGAAGCCATGGAGTTAGAGCGCGTGCTGCAGGCGATTGCTGCACCACGCCATGAGGCCCTGGTGCGCGCTGCATTGCTGAGCGATCTAATGGGTGTCGAGATATCAGCACTCATCCAGCTGGAAAATGATCCTACCGCCTGGGATACGTGGCTTGCGTACTTTCATCGTTATCATGAACGCTGGCGTGACAGCGGCTTCATGCGTATGTTTCGCGAACTGATCACCTCACAGGATGTGCTGCAGCGTCTGGCTGGATTTGCCGACGGCGAGCGGCGCCTGACCAACCTCCTGCACCTTGCCGAGTGCATCCAAGGAATGGCATCACAGCACGCTGATATGCCGGCGGTACTGAGCTGGCTGGCCTCGATGCGTATTCAACCCCCGGTCGCTGACGAGAGCACGCTGCTGCGACTTGAAAGTGATGAGGACCGGGTGCGTATCGCCACAGTACATGCCAGCAAGGGCCTGCAGTATCCAGTGGTGTTTCTGCCTTTTGCCTGGGACGGCACCCTGCGCAGTGAACGCGCGCAGACTGTTAACTTCCACGATGTTGATGCCCAGAATCGGCCAACAATTGATGTCGGCTCGGATAATCTTGAACACCACCGTGCCCGCGCAGGGGTCGAAGAACTTGCCGAGAGCCTTAGGCTTTTTTATGTCGCGGTTACCCGCGCCCAAAGTCGCTGTTATCTGACCTGGGGCGCGGTGAACGGTGCGCCCACCTCGGCACTGGCCTGGCTTTTGCACCGGCCACTGTCCGGTAATGTGCCCGAAGATACTAAGGCACTGGCGAGCGCCTTTGCTGCGCTTTCGGATGATGATCTGAACGATGCTCTGGGCGCACTCGCCGCCAAGAGCGAATCAGCTGTTGCGGTGCATCCTCTGCCCGATGCACGAAAGACCAAGGACGCGGCACAAGCTGAGCAACCGCCTGCACTAACGGCGCGTCAGGCAAAGCGTCGCCTGCAAAGCACCTGGCAGATGGGCAGTTTCAGTTCGTTGACCACCGGACACGACAGTGAACTGCCAGATTTTGACTCGCAACTTGGGCAGGGTCGCGCTGATGAGGCTGGTGGATTTTTTGCTTTTCCACGCGGCGCTCGCGCCGGCACCTGCTTGCACCGGGTGCTCGAGCTCATTGATTTTGGCCCTGGCGACGTAGAGGGGCGTCGTCAGACGGTAGCCCAGGTGCTTAAAGAGCATGGCTTTGATGATCAATGGACCAGCGTCGTTGATCAGATGCTGGATAAAGTGCTGCAAAGCCCACTGAATGATGACGGACTGCTCCTGGGCAACCTGACGCAGACCAATCGTGTTGATGAGATGGCCTTTTGCTATCCGGTAGATGCGTTGGATGCAAAGCACTGGCGCGAGGTGCTGGTGCGAAACACGGCCGGGTTGCACCCGGCGTTGCGCTTGGGGTTAGACGACTGGCACTTTGAACCCCTGGCGGGCTTCATGCACGGCTTTATCGACCTGGTGTTTCAGGCAGGTGGGCGCTACTACCTCGCAGACTACAAGTCCAACTATCTGGGTGGCAATCTTCCTGGCTACGATGCAGCTGCGCTGAATATCGCCATGAACCGCTCGCATTACACCCTGCAGTACCTGATCTATACCGTGGCACTGCATCGCTGGCTGCGCACACGTATTCCCGATTACAGCTATGAGCATCATTTTGGTGGCGCCTACTACCTTTTTTTGCGGGGGATGGATCCAAACCACCCTGGTAACGGCGTCTTTTTTGATCGGCCATCGACGGATTTAATTGAGGATCTCGACGCCCTGATGGGTGGCCCATCGTGAGCGCCATGATGAAACACTTGCAGCAGGTCTGCCGGGCGGGAGAGCTACCCGATATTGCACTGCACTTTGCGGACCTGCTGTACCGGCTCGATCCTAACGCTGATGAATCGGTCCTGCTGGCCGGGGCTCTCGCCGGTGAGCGGGCGATATCGGGGGAAGTCTGTATCGATCTGGCACGCCTTGCTGGTAGCACGCCTTTTGACAGCGACGATGCCCCTGGGATGAGTACGCCCGACCTTGATGCCTGGCAACAGGCGCTCAGGAGTTCGCCGCTTGTCAGTGATGGCACCGCCACGGCACCGTTAGTCATAACGCCGGATGGGCGCTTGTATCTGTATCGTTACTTTGAACTTGAGCGACGACTGGCTGAACTGATTACGCAGCGCACGCAGACCTGTGATATCTCTATAGATTCGACTCAACTTGAAGCGACGCTCGATACGCTGTTTGCTGATGATGTGACAAACGCGGATCAGCGCAGCGCTGCAACGCTTTCAGTGCACAACCGATTTACAGTCATAAGCGGTGGGCCGGGCACAGGCAAAACAGCGACGGTGGTGCGCATTTTGGCTTTGCTATCGCGACTCGAACTCGTTGCCCCCGAACGCATGCTGCTGTGCGCTCCCACCGGCAAGGCGGCTGCCCGACTGCGCGAGGCACTGGCAGATCCATTGGCAGCAGTAATGCCCGGCGATACCCCGCCCGCCGATGCTGTTACCGCGCACCGGCTGCTGGGCTGGCGGCCGGGCAAAAAGCCGCGTTATCACGCGGGCCGGCCCCTGCCTTGCGATCTACTGGTGCTGGATGAGGCCTCGATGGTCGATCTGTCACTGATGGTCAGTCTTCTCGAGGCTTTGCCGGACGATGCGCGGCTTATTCTGCTGGGAGATCGCGATCAACTGTCGTCCGTGGAGGCGGGCGCGGTGCTGGGCGATATCTGCTGTGCAGTCGACAACGGCGCCCTGGAAGGCATCCTGGCGACACTGAACCATAGCTGGCGTTTTGGGGTCGACAGCGCCATTGCAGATGTCACGAGCGCTGTGCGCGAGGCACGCGCCGAAGACGCTCTTGGTATCCTCGACAACGCTGACGACACTGAAGTCGTGCTACAAGGCGCAGATGAAGATAACGACCTGGACGCCCTGCTGGCCGAGCATGTGATGCCGGTCTATGCCGAGGTGGCGCGGCTTGCGCACGAAGGCGCTGAGGCCAAAACCGCATTTGCGAAATTAAACGAGCTTATGGTGCTGTGCGCGCATCGTCATGGGCCAAGGGGTGTGACGGAAATTAACGAGCGTATCAGTAACCAGTTGGGCGCTACGGCTGTGTTATCAGCAGGTGTACAGGCTTATCCTGGCATGCCGCTGATGGTGACCCGCAACGACGCAGCGCTGGGGCTTTTTAACGGTGATATCGGCATTGTGATGCCAGATAACAATGCGCCCGGGCGTCTGCAGGCGGTGTTTTTAGATGCCAGTGGCGATGAGCGGGTCGTTAGCCTTAGCCGCCTGCCAGAACATCAGATTGCCTACGCCATCACCGTGCACAAGGCACAGGGCTCACAAGCCCTCAGGGTAGTGCTGATCCTGCCAAAGAAACTCTCAGCCGTGCTCTCGCGCGAGCTGATCTACACCGGCACCACCCGCGCCGGGCAATCGCTTGCGATCTGGGGTAGCCGCGACGTGCTCACAGGCGCCATCAGGCGCAGCACCCAGCGTGCAACCGGGCTGGCGGCAA
>JAAZZE010000056.1 GCA_014239255.1 Gammaproteobacteria bacterium | reverse complement strand
GTCCTGAGCCTCATCCAGCGCGATCGGCTGTTGAGGCTCAGGACGAAGGGGTCCAGATCAGCCTTTAGGCTTAGTCGTGAAGGGCAGTACGTAATTGGCTACATGCGGTGTGAAATCCAGATTGGATCGATGAATCACCGGTTGTACCTGCTGGTAGAGCGGCAGAACGTAAGCGTTTTTGGCAATGTATTTGTCTACGGCTTTCCAGCCCGCGATCCTTTTTGCTTCATCCTTTTCGCCCCACAGCGGGCCGATCATGGCATCCAGGTCATCGGTATCCCAGGTCGAATGAGGGCTAGGACCAAACATCGCAAACCCGGTAGAGTCATTAGGGTCACCGATTGAGTCGCCCCAGTTATAGAACGCTGCTGGTGCGAGGGTGTCAGTAGCACGCAATTCGTAGTGCTTGGCAACCTCGTAGACTTCAATTTCCGCCTCAATGCCGACCTTACGCCACATGGCGACGACAGCTTGTATGACTTCATAGTCCTTGGGCAGGTAGCCCCGTGTGGTCTGAATCGTGAAACGAACCGGATTATCTGTTGAGTAGCCCGATGCGGCGAGCAGCGATCGTGCCAGATCCGGGTTGTACTCAACGGTGGTGGTGGGATCGAAGGCAGCATATTCAGGGGCCTGCAGTGTATGTAGGGGTACCCCGTATCCGCGAAGCAGACGGTTAACAATTGTGTCTTTATCGACTGCGTGTGCAGCGGCCTTGCGAACATTGGCATCTTCCATGGGCCCGGTATCATTAAAAAATATCATCGCAATATCGGAGACCGGGGTGGCGACGCCAGCGAGTCCAGACTTTGCCTTCAGGCGATCGTATTCCTCGAACGGAATCGCAAGGGTGATGTCTGAGGCACCGCTCTCAACTTCCGCAACCCGACTGGTTGCATCTGTGACAAACTTGAATATGACATTGCGAAAAGCGGGTTTACCGCCCCAGTAACCATCGTAGGCCTCAAGGCGTACGAAGGAGCCGCGCACAAACTCAACAACCCGGTAAGGCCCGGACCCCATAGGGTCTTTTTCGAACCCTTCGGCGCCGACTTTTTCGTAATGATGGGGAGGCAGAATGTAGCCGGTCAGAAATGCCATCCATTTGAAGAAATCTGCTACATAGGCATTGACGTCACCAGTCACTTCATTGCCGTTTGCTTTGAGGTTACCCACTGAGCCCCAGATCAGGCCACCGACCGGGTTGCCGCTGTCGGGGTTAGCAGCGCGATTGAGATTCCAGACGATATCCTCACCGGTGATTGGTTTTCCGTCCTGCCAGGTTGCGCCATCCCGTACTTTCATATGCACCCGGGTCTTGTCGGCATTCCAGCCCCATTCCGTCAGCACGCCGGGCTTGAATGAAAGATCAGGGTTTTGATCTATGTACTGATCAAAGACTGATTTCCAGATGCTCTGCAGGCCAGGATTCACCGATGATAGCCCGGTCGTAGGATCCCAACTTGGCAGGGATACGTTATAGGCAATAGTTAAGGTGTCACCTGCTGCCTGAACGTTGCTTGGACTGAAGGCCAATGGCAGCGCCCCGGTCAGCGAGGCAGTGCCCGCAACCTGCAGGAATGATCTTCTATTCATGACCATGTTAATTCTCCTCCGATAGTTATTCACGCTTCTGCGAGCGCATTGGTGAAAGCATAGTTTGTGATTATTCTTAAGATATTAACTCAAGTGAGATGGTACGGCGATGACTTAGATCGGTTTACCGTCGCTTGAACTCCAGGCGCCCATCAGCTTGTTCGAGGGCTGTGACTCATCTTGCAGTTTTTTCGCACTGTCGGCACCCACAACGGGTAACCCCGTCGGATCGAGTTTTCCGATCTGAACCAGTACCGACGCCTGGTCCCAGTAGATATGTTCGTTGTACAACTTGTCGCCACAAAAACAGACAATGGCTACCAGCGGTACTTCCACATAACGACCGGTGGGTTCTATACCCGGCAGCATCCAGTCAATCTCGCAGGTATGAGTGAAACAGAACACCATCTCATCAACGATACGGTCTGCCCCAACAGTTCTCGAGATCGGGATCAGCTTGGTATCTTCCGGGTTGTTATTGACGAAATGGTATTTATAAAATCGTTTCAGCTGGTCATGGCCAACGCCACCGGTGAGAGTTGGGATGTGGTTAACATAGGGAGACGCGACCATAGTGGCCATAGTGGCGTCGACATCGCGGGTGGCGAATTCGTGGTAACAGTGTGCGTCCCATAATTCACTGAGATTAAAGTGGGGCCCCAGCGCACGACGGAAACAAGCCATGGAGCGTGAATGCGCCATCATGGCCGATGGTTTGTGGTAGGAGTCTCGCCCTGGTGTATTAAATGCGTGATCGGTACCCGGGTAGGTGTAGATCTGAATTTCGGAACGCCCAGAGAAAGTCTCGGAGATCTTCTCGCGCGCCTCAGCAGGAACGAATTGGTCAAGCTCAGCGAAATGCATCACCATCGGGCAGGTGATTTGATCCTTCAGGTCGAGGTCTTCCTCGACGCCAACCCCGTAGTAGCAGACCGCAGCGTCGACGCCACAGTGAGCGGCAGCAAGGTAGCTGAGTTTGCCACCTAGGCAGAATCCGACCGCTCCGATCTTGCCTTTGCAGGTATCGTGCGCTTGCAGGACTGTTGTTGCCGCCTGCATATCTTCAATCGCCTTGGCAATATCAAACTGCTGAAAAAAGCCAAAGGCTTTCTGGAATTCTTCTTCACTGTATCCCAGTTCGACACCGGGCTCCATCCGCCAGAAAAGATCTGGCGCCAGAACCGTGTACCCTTCCTCAGCGTAGTAATCGGCCACATCGCGAATGTGCCAGTTGATGCCGAATATCTCCTGCAAGAGCAGAATACCCGGACCGGAGCCGACCTCAGGAGTTGCGAGATAACCCTTAAAACCCCCAGAGCCGTCGGACGCCGGGATATCTATATATGTGCCTGTCATTTATTTGCACCCATAAAATTTGCTCAGAATATAAACTTAACATAGATTAATTATCAGAATATAACCTCGTAAGCGAAGGGAAGGCATTGTGCTGATGTTCGAGATAACTCAACCTGGCACGCGTCAGCCAGACTGATGCGCCTGTGCGTATTTTGTGGGTCAAAGCCCGGGGACAATCCGGCTTATGTCGAGGCGGCGGCCGAACTTGGCCGTAAGCTTGCCGAGCAACAAATCAGTTTGGTCTACGGTGGCGCTTCAGTTGGACTTATGGGGGTGATTGCTGATGCGACCTTACAGGCGGGCGGTGATGCTATTGGCGTTATTCCGCAGTCGCTGGTAGACAAGGAGATTGCCCACCCCGATCTGACGCAGATGCACGTAGTGAGTGGCATGCACGAACGCAAAGCGTTGATGGCGGATTTATCGGATGGTTTTATCGCGTTGCCGGGAGGGATCGGCACATTGGAGGAGCTATTTGAGATCTGGACCTGGGCGCAACTTGGCATGCATCACAAGCCCTGCGTACTCCTTGATGTGGCAGGCTATTACAACCAACTGATTGGGTTTCTGGACCAAATGACCCAGGCGGGTTATCTCAAGGAGAGCAGTCGGTCGATGCTGAAAATCGCATCGAATCCACTTGAGGCGATTTCTCTTTGCCTGTCTGGGAGTTGATACAGACCCCAAACACTCACTGGATAGTGTTGATAGATTAGCCCAATTAATGAGTCTACCTACAATCCCGAAGGAAGAAGTCTCGATGGAAAATCAGGCAAATCAAGTAGCTCAGCTACTCACTGAAATTCGTTGTGCGCTGGAGAAAAGAGCTGGCTTGGAGGTGGTGCAGCAGACTCTCGACCGGTTATCGGTGCTGGACCTTGAGGCGCGGTCTGTACATTCTTTGACGCCACAAATACCAGCCCAGTTTGATAAAGGCTTAACGCGGGCTATCGACCATATTCCAATTTCATTGGACCTTGTAGGTCAGGCTCTGGACGCTGCAAAGCCATATCTTTTCTGGGAGCCAGATAATGGAAATGGCACGGGGTACTATGAGGAAGGGTCAGATGTTGGTCGTAGCTTTCGTGACGGCAACATGGTTTGCCCCCTTATAGGGCCAAGGATCAGTTTTGTTCCCAGTGATGATCTATTTCTGGGCCTTTTCTTTTTGCAGTCACAGACCCTTTACCGGGATCATATGCACGAAGCGTCAGAGATGTATTTCAATCTCACCGGGCCATGTGGTTTCAGACTGGGTGAAGTCGATTGGGTTGATTACCCTGGGGATTCGCTGATCTGGAACCGACCCTGGGATGCTCATGCAACACGGGTATACCAGGCGCCGTTCCTGAGCGTTGTCTCATGGGTAGGTAATATCAACGGCCTTTGTCGAGTCGTTCCCCGTGATGACTGGCCAGCCCTGGAGAGACAACTTGCTATCCACTAAGCCATTAGAATCGAGAATTGGAACTGGTATCAATGGTCATGCTCTACTTCAGGTTTAACAACAAATGAAAGATCTATGGGATGATGATGGCGCCGCTGAGTGTGGCGATGATCTGTTGGCGCTACGGGTTTATTCTTCTCGACTGATCGGACAATCGACCGATTTAGTGTTGCACGGCGGGGGCAATACGTCGGTCAAGGCGAGTTTTACCGATATTTTTGGTATTGCGCACGATGTGTTGTACGTCAAAGGCAGCGGATGGGATCTTGCGACGATTGAGGCAGCTGGGTTTGCGCCGGTGAAGCTGGATTCGTTGTTAAAACTTTCCCGTTTTGATCAGCTCAGCGATGCTGATATGGTCAGCGCCCAGCGCGCAGCCATGCTGGATCCTTCAGCACCGACCCCGTCGGTCGAAGCGATCCTTCATGCCTTAATTCCATACCGCTTTGTCGACCACACCCATGCCGATGCCGTAGTGGCATTAAGTAATATCCCAGATGGTGAAGCGAGAATTCGCTCACTTTATGGTGACCGCATGTTGATTGTGCCTTACGTGATGCCTGGCTTCATTCTTGCAAAAAAGGTGGTCGAGCTGACGGCTGGGATCGATTGGTCGAAACTTGAAGGTATGGTGCTGATGAATCATGGCATCTTCAGTTTCGCCGATGATGCAAAGGAGAGTTACCAGCACATGATCCATTTTGTCAGTCAGGCGCAGGATGCTCTGGGGCAGCGGCCATCGCCATCGGTAGACAGTGTTGCTGTGCCACCATTAGCTTTGGCAACTCTGCGTCATGAGGTCAGTCGTGTAGCGGGCACAGCCATGCTGGCCCGGTTCGACGGCACACCTGCGAGCCACGCCTTTGCCAATATTGAAAATGTTCGCGATATTGCGACCCGCGGCCCCTTGACGCCGGATCATGTAATCCGCACCAAGCGAGTACCTCTAATAGTTGATGGTGAGCCAGCGTCGGCGGTGGATTCTTTTGCGCGAAAATATCAGGCCTATTTCGAAGAAAATACAGATGGTACATTGACCATACTCGACAGTGCGCCACGTTGGGCTGTCTGGCCTGCTAAAGGAACCGTCGCATTTGGTACGAGAGCGACGGAGGTCAGCATTGTCAGTGATATCGTTGCCCATACCATAGGAGCGATATCAGATGCTGAACGTCTTGGCGGTTGGTGCGCGCTACCAGCGGCCGATATCTTTGCTGTTGAATACTGGGAACTAGAGCAGGCCAAGCTAAGCAAAGCACCAGCGAGATTGCCCCTGCAGGGACGATGTGCCGTGGTCACCGGTGGCGCCAGCGGCATCGGTTACGCTTGTGCAATGGCATTAGCCAAGCAGGGCGCGCAGGTGACGGTTCTGGATATGGACCCTGCAGTGACCTCAGTTTTTGATTTACCTGCCATTCATGGCGTGGTTTGTGATGTGACCGAGGCCGCCCGAGTGCGGGACGCTATCGATGCGTCGGTTGCCCATACCGGGGGCCTGGATATTCTGGTCAGCAACGCCGGGATATTTTCGGCCAGCAATCTGGTGGGAGAGATGCCCGAGGAGGAATGGCAACGTTCTCTGGATATCAACCTTAGCGGCGCAATGCATGCGGTTCGCGAAAGTATTCCGTATCTGCGATTAGGCTGGGAACCGGCTGTTGTCATTATCGGCTCTAAGAACGTACCCGCACCAGGTCCCGGTGCCAGTGCATATTCGGTTGCCAAGGCGGGCCTCACTCAGTTGGCCCGGGTGCTGGCGCTGGAACTGGCTGGCGATGGTGTTCGGGTGAACACAGTGCACCCGAACGCGGTTTTTGATACGGCGATATGGACTGAAGAGGTGCTGGCCAGTCGCGCTGCTCGTTATGGGATGAGCGTCGAGGCCTATCGTAAGAGCAATTTACTGCATCAGGAAATCACTTCCAACGACGTTGCAGCTATGGTCTGTGCTATGGCAGGTGCAACTTTCCGTTGTACTACCGGTGCCCAGGTGCCGGTTGATGGCGGCACCGAACGGATCGTGTGAGACACTAAGGCAGGAGCGTTACTATTTGCAGGCCAGTCTATTGTCGCCTGGCCACGCAACATGAGGAGGAGGGGCTTGCGTAAAACCATAAGGCGATTTGAAAAAATGCTGGAGCCTGCCGGAATCCAGTTGAATGGTCCGAACGCCTGGGATGTACAGGTGCACGATAACGCTCTTTTTCCGCGATTGGTGCGTGATGGAACACTGGGGCTGGGTGAAGCATACATGGATGGGTGGTGGGATTGCCCGGCTCTGGATGAGATGATCAATCGCGCATTTCGTGCTGGCCTGGAAGATGCGGTGCGTAACAATTCCCGGTTTTTACTGTATTTGCTTGGCTGCCGTCTACTCAATCGTCAAAGCCGCGCTAGGGCGTTTCAGGTCGGAGAGCAGCACTATGATATTGGTAACAATGTTTTTGAGAGCATGCTGGATCCTTACATGAATTACAGTTGCGGCTATTGGGATTCAGCTGGGAATCTTGAGCAGGCACAGATCGCCAAGATGCGGATGATCTGCACCAAATTAAAACTTGAACCCGGCATGCAGGTACTGGATCTGGGCTGCGGTTGGGGCGGGCTTTCTCACTGGATGGCTGAGCATCATGGTGTCGATGTGACGGGAGTTACCGTTTCTAAAGAACAGGCACAACTGGCCAGGGAGCGTTGTGTCGGATTGCCGGTAACTATTGGAGTGCGGGATTACCGCGAACTGGAAGGCGAGTTCGACCGAATCGTCTCGGTCGGCATGTTTGAGCATGTTGGGCAGCGTAACTACCGAACGTTTTTTCAGAAGACCTGCTCTTTGCTCAAGTCAGAAGGCCTGTTTCTGCTGCACACGATCGGCGCCAGCCGTGACGGGTTCGCGACCGATCGGTGGATAGAAAAGTATATTTTTCCAAACGGCGTACTGCCGCCTGCCCAGACTCTTGCCGAGCGCGCCAGTGCTTTCTTCACGATAGAAGACTGGCACAATTTCGGTGCCGATTACGATCCGACGTTGATGGCCTGGCATAAGAGATTCAATACAGCGTGGCCACAGTTGAAGGCACAGTACGGGGAGCGTTTTAAGCGGATGTTCAACTATTATTTGCTGACTTGCGCAGGCTCATTCCGGTCGCGTGAAAACCATCTTTGGCAGGTGATGCTTGCGAAAGGGAGGCTTGCCGGGGGCTACCGGGCTCCGCGTTGGACCGTATCTTCCGGATAAATAACCTGGGCTTGGTTACCAGCCACCGCCACCTCCACCACCACCTCCTCCACCGGAGGATCCACCGCTAAAACCAGATGATGAGCCAGGGGCAGTAGCAGCAGCGACAACCGTTGTCGATAGGGTTTTACCCAGCCTGTTAGCGAAGTCTGTTGGATGTCGCGCATCCCAGGCTCCGCCATCGTACCAGCCCGGGCGATAGCCGTTGTCAGGATCGCGGGCAGCCTGTTTGATGGTGGCGCTGAAGTGCTCAGACCACTCCTGGTCAACGTCCAGCGCCAATGCGTAGGGAAGGAACTTTTCAAACAGGGCGAGGTTTTCCTCGGCAGACGCTAACGTGTTCAGCCGGGTTGTTTCGGCAGTACTAAGATATTTCTTGAATCCTTCAATTTCATCCATGACCTTGCGGCCCAGCCGGGTTGGCGCTTTGAGCAGAAAGTAGAACAGGCAGTTGATACCCAGGAGAAATACCAATATCGGTACAAAAACCAAGCCTCTATCGAATGTGATTGACATGAGACTTAGCTGTCCCAGAGTCATAACACCGGCGATACCCAGAAATATGATCGCAAACAGGCGCTTGCCCTGGCGCCAAATTCGGATAGCGGAAAAACTGAAAACGCTGGCTATCAAGATCGGTATACCGATCATCATGATTTGCTGAGAGTCAGCGATAGCTAAGCCCGTAATAGTCAGGATTGAAATCAGAATACCTGGTACCAGCCATTTCAGGTTCCCGAAAAAGTAGTTGGCGTGATATTCATCGACTAGCCGCGATTGCAGTTTATCTCGTGCTGCTGCTATCTGTTTATGATTTGCATTATCAAGTTCCAGACTGCGGGAATGGCCAAGCAACGCTGCATACAGGGCTTTTTCACCAAAAGATAAAGAGCTGTTGTCACCGGTATCATCCCGCTCGATAGTCGTTGAGTGATCCGTCTGCTGGTTAATGCGTATGCGTTTTTTTACCGCCATACTGATCAGAGCCGCGGAGAATGTATGATTATCAAACCCCATTTTCAGTATGTACCGCGCAGCTGCAGGCGAAATGCCTTTTGGAGGTTCAAAGCGCGGGATGACAACACCACCGGGTGGGTCGCGGCCCACCCGATACCAGGCGAGAAGAAAGTACAGCAGTACCAGCGCCGGGCCCAAAAAGCCAATGACCAGCGTCAGGTTGTCTTGAAGGAGATAACCAAGTCGGGCCGAAGCGCCCGGCTCGCTCACATAGCCTTTTGGCCATCCGACTACTACGGTAAAACCCGAACCGACTGGCAGGGATGCCGCGGTGGTAAGCCGCACCGAGGCATCACCCATGATCTGTGATCGGTAATCTCTGTTAGTTGCGCCGGGTGGGCCGGTATAGGCTGTTACTTGGATGCGATGGGCAGGGACCGTTTTGGGTAGATGAACTGTGACACTCGCACTGTTTATGTCAAAGGCCCAGTCATGGCCGGTAGCATTCCAGTAAAGCTCGTCATGATCATCGAAGAATCCCAATTGCCGGTCGGTTTGGTATGTCAATGTATAGGTATAGACGCCCTTGGCTAGCAGCTTGTTTTTTTGTCCGATATAAATGCGAACACCGTTATTCAAGTCTTTAATATGGCTTGGCTCTGGCTCACCATTTCGAGTGACGCTCACGAGATTAAAGCTGACATTGCGGCTGCGATTCTTGTGATCACGGTATTGGGTAGGAAAGTCGCGATAGATGCCACGCTTGATTTTTTGCCCTTGTGCTGTGACCGTTATAGTTTCCTTAACAGTCAATACGCCGCTGGAACCTACCTGAATATCACTATCAAACGACAGGATTCGTTCATCGGCGCCCACGCCAGAGATAGGGGTAGTGGCCGCTGCAAACGTAGCGACAAGTAATAACCAGCACCAGCACCGGGCCATCAGAAACTGACTTCGGGTACCGCTCGTTCAGTAGCGAGTTCGATCTCAAAAAATTCGGCGATACCAAACCCAAATGATGTCGCGATCAGGTTGCTGGGGAAGGATTCGACCAAAATGTTCCAATCCCTTACCGTGCCGTTGTAATACCGGCGTGACAACTGGACCTGCTCTTCCACCTCATGCAATTTTTGTTGCAGGTCGAGAAAATTCGTGCTGGCCTTGAGATCGGGATAGCCTTCAGCAACGGCCAGTATGTTGCCAAGCGCTTTTGAAAGAATGGTCTCTTCCTGGGCGACCTGTGTGACACCGCGTTCCCCGGTTGTGCCAGCCCGGATGCGGGTCAGTGTATCCAGGGTTTCCTGTTCGTGACCCGCGTAGCCCTTGACAGTCTCAATCAGGTTTGGGATCAGGTTGTGTCGGCGCTTTAGCTGGACATCGATCCCACTCCACGCTTCGCGCACTTCGTTCTTGCGCCGGATAAAGCGATTGTAGATCCATACCAGCCAAGTGACTGCAAGGATTACGACTATAAGGATGATGTTGCCGGGGCCAAGTTCCATGGATTCTCCACCGCGGGTTATTCTAATCGTTTCATGCAGACCTAGTCACATCGCAGTTCTTTATTTATGTGTTAAACATATTGTCAGGCGTTTTGCTAATTTTGAGATCTCGCTTGCAGCCCAGTCGAAAATCAGGGTGATTGCACCGGGAATGACCCGGTTCGTTTGTTACGATGTGGTGGGTTGAATCCACACCCGGTTGTCGTGAAAGGCTGCACCGCCAACAGGTGCCACTGGGTCGGCACCAGTCAGCACGTTGATCCCCTTGCCGCCGGCAAAAGCGTGGTTCGGCCAGATGCTCTCCACAATAACAACGCCCCGCTGTACTCCATCGAAAACCTGTGCTATCACGGCCAGTTCTCCACGAGCGCTGCCTACTCTAACGGTATCACCATCCGTAACCCCGAGTTCGCTGGCATCGTTGGGGTGGAGCATGATACTGGGCTGTTGCTGACGACGTTTTGAAGTGGGGGTTTCGGTAAAGGTCGAGTTGAGATAGTGACGTGCGGGGGCCGTCACCAGTCGATAGGGCATCTCAGGATTAGCCTCCTCAATCACGTTCCAGTGATCAGGCAATGTCGGCATTACCGTATTGGACGGGCCAAAGCCCCGAGGCATGAGTGCGCTCCAGTCTGGCGAGAAGTGAAAGCGGCCGTTTGCATGAGCAAAGCCATCCAGGTAGTGTGCCTTGCGAAACTCCGGCTGACAGTCAATCCAGTGTTCTTGCTCGAGTCTTTCGAGATTTCCCCAACCCGAATCACGTAGCGTCTGATCGATGATCTCGCGCGAGGTCATATCAAAGCCTGGATGACTGGCGCCAAGGCGTTTTGCCAGCGCACAGATGACCTCGTGATTGGAACGACATTCCTCGGGAGGATTGATGATCTTCGGGCCCAGGGTAATGTGCTGGTGGCCTCCCGATTGGTAGAGATCGTTGTGTTCCAGAAACATCGTCGCCGGAAGCACTATGTCAGCCATTTGTGCCGTTTCAGTCATGAACTGTTCATGCACGCAGACAAACAAATCTTCTCTGGCAAAGCCTTCATGAACGCGGTTGAGGTCCGGCGCGACCGACATCGGATTGGTGTTCTGAATGAGTAACGCGCTGACCGGTGGTCCTTCGCCAAGATCCCGCGGGTCACCGGTCAGCACGGCTCCGATCCGGGACTGGTCCAGCACGCGCACGCTGGAATCCAGGCAGTCGAGCCCCTCAACAACAGTTTTGTCCCAATGGTAGATACCACCGTTGTTATGAAAAGCGCCGCCACCCTCGTGTTGCCAGGAGCCGGCAACAGCCGCCACCGATAACGCGGCGTGCATATTGGCCGCACCATTTCGCTGACGGGTAAAGCCATAACCCAAACGAAAAAACGTTCGGGACGTAGCGCCGATCAGTGCAGCCAGAGTCTCGATCTCCTGCTTCGCTACCCCGGTAATTGACTGGGCCCAATCTGGATCACGTGAAGCCAGATGCGCCTCGAGTTCATCAGGGCAGTCAGTGAATTCTTTGAGGTATTTGTGGTCGGCGTTGTTATCGCGAAAGAGCACATGCATCAGGGCGCAGGCCAGTGCGCCGTCGGTGCCGGGCCGCACACAAAGAAAAAGATCGGCCTGCTTCGCGGTCGCGTTACGATAGGTGTCGATAACGACAATTTTTGCACCACGCTCTCGGCGGGCTTTGAGTGCATGGGTCATTACGTTGATCTGGGTACTGGCGGCATTGGTGCCCCAGATAATGATCAAATCAGATTGCGCCATTTCCCTTGGGTCTACCCCGGCCAGCCACCCCGTACCGGCGATAAAGCCATTCCATCCCATGTTGACGCATATAGTTGAATGGAAACCTGAATAGCGTTTGGCATGACGCAGACGGTTGATACCATCGCGCATGATCAGGCCCATAGTGCCAGCATAGTAGTACGGCCAGATGGTCTCAGCACCGTAGCGCTGCTCCGAGAGTAGAAAGTTCTCGGCTACTTGGTCTAGGGCATCTTCCCAGTCGATGGGTTCAAAGTCACCGCTGCCTTTACTGCCCTTGCGGCGTAATGGCTGGGTCAGGCGATCAGGATGGTGGATACGCTCATGGTACCGGGCCACCTTGCTGCAGATCACCCCTGCGGTGTAAGTGTTTGCCGTAGCACCCCGGATCTTACCGATGGTGTATTCATCGATCTTCTCGACCTCCAGCGCGCAGGTCGAAGGGCAGTCATGCGGGCACACGCTGTAATGTGTCATGGGGTCAACTCCGAGGGTCGATTGGTAATTGGGTACAAATCCCTGACAACTCTTCAAATGCCAAGGCGGCCGACAGCAGTTGGGCCTCTTGGCGAGGCGCAGCGACGATCTGTAATCCTACCGGCAGACCGCTTTGGGTAAAGCCGCACGGTATCGACAGCGCTGGTGCACCGATGATGGTAAAGGCATAGGCGATCGAGCACCACTCGATATAGTTAGAAAATTTGTAATCACCGATCCGTTCAACAAAGCGTTGTTCTACCGGGTACGGAGGCACGACCGTCGCCGGTGTCAGGATTAGGTCAGTCTGTGCAAAAAAGCGCTGCGTGCGCTCGTAAATCTGTGAGCGCGTAACCATGGCAGCCATGATTTCATCCGCGGTGAGTGCCAGGCCTTTCTCCGTGTTCCAGACAATTTCGGGCTTGAAGATAGAACGGTTTGCTTCTAGTAGCGGACCATAACTGGCGGCATAGGACATGGCGCGGTGTACCTGAAATACCTCTTGCAGACCGGTAAAGTCTGGGTGGTCGTGTTCGACGATCGCGCCCAGTTCGGAAAAGCGCATGGCGGCGTGCTCACAAATCTGGGCGACTTCCGGGTCAACCGGGGTCACCCCAAGGTCGGCCGAAAAGGCGATACGCGGCGGTACCTGGCGTTGCAGGGCATTTTCTTCAAAAGAAATTGCAGGGTCATCCAGAGACATTGGATCACGGGCATCGTATCCAGCCATCACATCGAGCAGTAGTGCCAGATCTGCCACGTTGCGGGCCATGGGACCATCGACTGCCATATGATTAAAGGCCAGTTTGCCAGGATCTGAGGCCACACGGCCCTGGCTTGGGCGTAGCCCTGCTACGGCGCAGAAACTGGCAGGGTTACGCAGAGAGCCGCCGAGATCTGAGCCTGTGGCCAGCCATGCCATACCTGTTGCAAGGGCAACTGCTGAGCCACCAGAAGACCCGGCAGCCGAAAGGGCTGTGTTCCACGGGTTGCGGGTAAAGCCAAACACGTCATTAAAGGTATTGGCTCCTGCACCGAACTCGGGAGTGTTGGTTTTGGCATAAACAATGCCTCCGGCCGCCTCGATTCTTTCGACCAGTAGATCGGATTTTTCGGGCACATGATCACGGTAGGCCATGGAACCCCATGTGGTCCGTACCCCGGCAACTGCAATCAGATCTTTGATTGCCACCGGTATTCCAGCGAGCGGCAGGATGGAGAAATCCCGTGACTGAGCCCGCTCCCGGGCCCGGTCAAAGCATAAGGTCGGCACGGCATTGACGGCTTCGTCAACCTCGGCAATACGCTCTTCCAGAGCATCCAGCAGTTGCAAAGGTGAGATGTCTTTGCCGCGCAACAGTCTATGCACCTCGCGCGCCGACAGTTTGATCAGTTCATTAGTCATAATATTAGATTACCGAGAGTCTGACATTACCAGGCAGGTCATATTCAGCGAGCAGCTCTTCTCCGGGCACGCTGTCATAAATATCAGTCATAACGCCGGTAGTGATTACCTCACCGGCCAGTAGGGTGATACCCATAGAGTTCAGATGATTAGCCAGCCATGCCACAACCGCAAATGGCCCGCCGTCGACGTTGGTAGCACACCCCTCGCGCACGACCCGACCGTTTGCCGTCAGGGTCACTTGTGCATCTTCAACTTGCTGTTGTGACCAGTTGACGATTTCATTTCCCAGCACCAGTTGGCGATGTACACCGTTATCGGCGATCGCGCTCAGAACACCCATCAGCGGCCAGGTGGAAAAACGACTTTCAACGATTTCGATGGCAGGCATTACCTCACCAATATGTTCGATGACATGATCCGTGGTCCACACCTTTCCTGGCACCAGGTCGCGCGCGATGCGCACGGCGATTTCCGGTTCGACACCGATCATATGCAATGTACTGGCATCGATAGATGCGGGGGAGGGCACAACCTGGCTTTCAAAGCAGCGGCCGCTGAACGGAAAGTCCAGTTTGAGCATTTGTCGAGCGGTGATGTTGGTACAGCCGACTTTGTAACCGACGGGGGGGCCGGTGTCGTTGCTGAGGAGTCCCACCAGTTGCGCCTGGGCAGCGTAGGCATCGGTTAGATCGTTAGGCAGCGCTTCGGCCGGCAGGGCTGTCAGTGCCTCGCCCGGGCGGCGGGCCTGGTGGAGCATCCGGGCCGCGAGTTGTGAGTTTGACATCGGAGAATTCCTGAGCAAAAAACACACGGTATCTGCAAGCGTAGCCCGGCGCAAGGCCAGTTTCCGGGCGCGTGTTACAGCATTTTTTCTGGTAACTGGCCTGTGGCGCCGATATCATTGCGCGTTCTCTTTCTATTCAGCGATCGTTTCAAGACTATGTCTTCTCAGTCACAACTTTTTCAACCACTCCAGATCCGCGGCCTGAGTCTGCCCAACCGCCTGGTTATCTCTCCTATGTGCCAGTACAGCGCTGACGATGGGTTGGCGAATGACTGGCACCTGGCGCACCTGGGCAAGTTAGCCCAGGGCGGTGCGGCAGTCGTGTTTACTGAGGCAGCAGCAGTGCAGCGCTGTGGTCGCATTACTCATGGGGATTTAGGCATCTGGACCGATGCCCATGCCCAGGCCCTGGCAGGGATTGCCCGTTTTGTCTCCAGCATGGGATCGGTGCCGGCGATCCAGTTGGCACATGCCGGGCGCAAGGCTTCCATGCAGCGGCCCTGGCATGGCAACGGACCGCTCGACGACAATGATCGGGCTCGTGGCGACGAGCCCTGGCCAGTAGTTGGGCCTTCAGCTATCGCTCTGGGCGAGGGGTGGTTGGTACCTTCTGAGATGACCCAGGCTGAGATTGCCCAGGTGGTTGAAGACTTTGTCGCCGCTGCACGCCGAGCCGATAACGCAGGCTTTGGTATCGCCGAGGTGCATGCGGCACACGGGTATCTGGCTGCGAGTTTTCTCTCACCCATCAGCAATCACCGTAGCGATATCTATGGTGGTGACCGGGCGGGCCGGTCTCGCATGCTGCTTGAAACGGCGGAAGCTGTGCGCGCTGCCTGGCCGGACGATAAGCCGCTGTTTGTAAGGGTGTCTGCGGTGGATGGCGCGCCGCAGGGTTGGTCACTGGAGGATACGGTTGCTCTGGCCAAGGATCTGAAAGGCCTTGGTGTTGATGTCATTGACTGCTCGTCGGGTGGAATCCTTGGTTCGGCCACAGCTGCCAAGGGTCCGCCACCGCAGCTGGGTTTCCAGGTCCCCTATGCGCAGGCAGTTAAGAAGGAGGCGGGTCTGATGACTCAGGCGGTAGGATTTGTGTTGACCCCTCACCAGGCCGAGGATATCGTTGTCAAAGGGCAAGCCGATCTGGTTGCGATTGGTCGCGAGGCGCTGGACGATCCCAACTGGCCACTGCATGCCGCCTTGGCGCTGGATGCTGATCAGGCATGGGAGCATTGGCCGGTGCAATATGGCTGGTGGCTGTCACGGCGAGCCAAGGTACTGCAGGCGTTGCGAGAGACGACAGCAACAACATGAGCTAGTTTGCGATTTTGGCTGTGGTAGTAGCGTCATGGTAATCGTTACCGGAAATAGTTACCTGATCAGCCATATTTCAAAAGCTCATGCGTCAGCAACGAGTTGCCAGGAAACATACGAACACAAAAGAAGAAGAAAACCATCGGAGAGAAGTAATGCAAGCCACTGTTGTCAGTTCATGGAATGATTTTGATCCTCTGAAGCATGCCATTGTTGGGCGGGCAGATTTCACCTGTATCCCCCCGTCCGAACTGGCCACCGAGGCCAAGATTCCGGACGATAGCGACATGCGGGGCATGTGGGGGCCACGTCCTTTGCGTACTGTCGAGCAAGCCAACCAGCAACTCGATCAGCTGGTCGGCATATTGGAAGGGCGTGGTATCCGGGTCGACCGGCCAGAGCCGATCCAATGGAATCAGGCAGCAATCACGCCAGATTTCACAACCGGCTCGATGTTTGGTTGTATGCCACCGCGGGATGTCCTTTTGACTGTGGGTAAGGAGATTCTGTCTGCACCCATGTCATTTCGTTGCCGCTACTGGGAGTTTCTGGCGTATCACTCGCTGATGCAGCGCTATTTCGATGAAGACCCGGGCTTTCGCTGGGAGCAGGCGCCTCGTCCACGATTGACAGACGATGCATACCAGGCCGGCTACTTTGATGAGATCACAATAGAAGAACGCTTAAAGCGCACAGCGGCGCTTGATTTCGTCACCACCGAGCACGAGCCGCTTTTTGATGCGGCTGATGTGTTACGTATTGGGAAAGATCTGTTTTGCCAGCATGGGCTTACCACCAATCGCCGTGGCATGCAGTGGTTGCAGCGCCATTATCCCGATCACAGAGTGCATGCCGTGAATTTTCCGGGTGATCCTTACCCGATTCATATCGACGCGACCTTTGTGCCGTTGCGGCCAGGTCTTATTATGAATAACCCCAACCGCAAACTCCCCGAAGACCAACGAAAGATTTTTGAAGCTAACGACTGGCAGATTATCGATGCGGC
>JAAZZE010000055.1 GCA_014239255.1 Gammaproteobacteria bacterium | reverse complement strand
CTTATACAGATTATTTAGTATTATTTCAGGGACCTCGCCGCGTTTTAGTTCAATTACCATACGCATGCCAGATTTATCGGACTCGTCTCGTAATCCAGAGATCCCCTCTAAGCGTTTATCGCGAACCAGTTGGGCTATCTTCTCGAGCAATCTGGCCTTATTTACTTGATAAGGCAGTTCGACAGCTACAAGGGCCGTACGGTCATTACGCTCAATGGTCTCAACATCGACCCGGGCCCGAACGTGGACTCGCCCTCGGCCAGTTTCATAGGCCTCCCGAATTCCACGACTACCGTTAATGATGCCAGAGGTTGGAAAATCCGGTCCTGGTAGCAACTGTATCAATTCATCTAAGCTAACTTCTGGGTGATCAATCAGCGCAAGACACGCACTAATGGTTTCAGTCAGGTTATGGGGTGGAATGTTGGTGGCCATACCAACGGCAATTCCAGTTGAGCCGTTAACGAGAAGGTTTGGGAACCGCGCGGGCAGTACCGCGGGCTGATGTTCCGTTTCATCATAGTTTGGGACAAAATCGACTGTTTCCCGATCAAGATCGTCAAGTAACTCGTGAGCGATTCGGGCGAGGCGGATTTCAGTGTAGCGCATGGCAGCCGGGGAATCGCCATCCACCGAACCAAAGTTCCCCTGTCCATCCACGAGCGGATAACGCAGCGAGAAAGATTGCGCTAATCGTACAATCGCATCGTAAACTGCGGTATCACCGTGCGGATGGTACTTACCGATAACATCGCCGACCACCCTTGCAGACTTCTTATAGGGCTTGTTCCATTCGTTACCCAGCACAGACATTGCATACAACACTCGACGATGAACAGGCTTGAGCCCATCACGTACATCTGGTAACGCTCGCCCTACGATAACACTCATCGCGTAGTCCAGATAGGACCGACGCATCTCCTGCTCGAGATTCGCGGGTAGTGTTTCTTTAGCTATTTCTTCCATAAAAGGCTTGTAGCCCGCTCTATACGGGGCAAAAGAACAGATGATTGAAGGACTCGCTTGACCGCCGCACGAGAGCCAGAATGGCAGCGCACTCTATCGCGAATTAGGCGTTAATTTTATCATAAAACGAAGCTTTCTAACGATCAATTTTGGTGTGCAAGGCACCTCAAAGAAGCTTGGCTAATTCCAATAACAGCTTCCCGATCTTTTTAAAGTCGGCCAAAATCCCCAAGTGTCCGAGTGAGCCAGTCCACCAGGTTTCCAACCCATGGCACGACTAACACTAAAGAAAGTACGTTTGCTGTCAGGACCCATCGAGCAGCAGTGAAATCTCGATCAACCTTGGGTGCAGATATCACCTGGCCGTCTTTGTCGGGCAAGTCAAAATACATCAACTTCACCACCCGAAGGTAATAAAAAGCGCCCACAACTGCCATTACCGCTGCGACGATAACAGTCCAAAGAAAACCGTTTTCCAAAGCAGATTGTAAAACCAGAAGCTTGGCAAAAAAACCAGCCGTTGGCGGTACTCCAGCGAGGGAGAACATTACGATCAGCATTAAAAAGGCCAGGCCCGGCCGGCTATGATTCAACCCCTTCAGATCGCTCAGTGCGTCGAACTCAAATTGAGGTTTGGATAAGAGCAAGATGATTCCAAATGCGCCCAGCGTAATCACAGTGTAGATCACAACATAACTTAACGATGCCGAATACCCATGTGCCGCACCACCAAGGAATCCAAGCAGCAGAAATCCCATATGTGAAATCGTCGAATACCCAAGCATCCGCTTGAGACTGGTCTGGGCAATGGCGACTATATTGCCCACCGAAATTGACAACACAGCAGCGATCGCCAACATATCCTGCCATGCCGAGACCCATTCGCCAAGGCCATAGGCCAACAACCGAAGCATGATTGCAAACGCCGCTAGTTTTGGGACTGACGACAGAAACAAGGTGGTACTTGTCGCCGAGCCATCGTATACGTCTGGCACCCACATATGAAAAGGCACAACCCCTAACTTGAATAAAAGGCCTGCCACAATTAAGACAACAGCAGTCAGCAATGGAAGATTCGTTGGGGCCAACTCTCCAGATGCTGATGCCAGTTCAGCTAGTGACAGCGAACCCGTCAGTCCGTATAAAAGTGACATCCCGTACAACAAAATCCCCGATGCCAAAGCGCCGAGAACAAAATATTTCATGGCGGCTTCGGCTGCGCGTACCGAATCTCTTTGCATTCCAATCATCGAGTAAAGACAAAGTGCCAGCAATTCCAGTCCGACATAAAGCGTGACCAGATGATTGGCGCCGATCATTGTCATCATCCCAACGACCGCAAACAGGATAAGTACCAGATATTCGCCTCGCCATAACCCCCGTGCACGAGCATATTCTCGCGAGTAAATCAGCACTACCGCAGCTCCAATTCCGGTACCGGCCTTAAGCACAGCACCAACGCCATCGCTTATGACGAGATCGTTCAAGGCCGTCGTGTAGTCACTATCCAATCCCATCAATGAGGCCAATGCCGCGCCAAGCAAGGCGAGCAGGGCTAACGGATAGCCGACCCCAGGGCGTCGGTCCGCCGGCACGAATAGATCTATCAATAACACCAGACATGCCACAACCGACAACAGTATTTCGGGCGCAATTACCCAAAGATTAAGGCTGGCGAGAGTCATCACAGTTTCGACACCGACGCATGAGACAGCAAATTCTCAACGCTAGAATGCATTACTTCGAGTAACGGCGCCGGCCACAACCCTAATGCCATCACGGCAATGGCCACCAGGCTAAGAATCAGGATTTCTCGCGAGTCAACATCATTCAGTCCCTCGACAGCATTATTGGTAAGGGCTCCGAAAACCACCCGCTTCACCATCCAAAGGGTATAAGCGGCCCCAAATACTAAGGTCAAGGCAGCGGCAGCGGCATACCAGCCATTGACCGAAAAGGTACCGAGAATCACCAAAAACTCCCCAACAAATCCTGAGGTCCCTGGCAATCCGGCGTTGGCCATAGCGAAAAAAACCAAGAAGGACGCGAATACCGGCATTACTTTGGCTACGCCGCCATAAGCCTCGATTTCTCGCGAGTGCAGACGATCATAAAGTACGCCAACACAAAGGAATAAGGCCCCAGAAATGAAGCCGTGTGAAATCATCTGTACCACGGCACCCTCCATTGCCATGGTCTCAAAAACAAAAAATCCCAGCGTCACAAATCCCATATGTGAGATCGAAGAGTACGCAATCAATTTTTTCATATCCCGTTGAACCAAGGCCACCAGAGCGATGTAGACGACCGCAACCAGGGATAGTCCTATCACTAATGGCGCAAACTGGTGCGCCGCATCCGGCGTGATTGGAATGCATAGTCGCAAGAACCCATAAGCTCCCATTTTCAGGGTAACTGCGGCAAGGATCACTGAGCCCCCAGTTGGCGCTTCAACGTGGGCATCGGGCAACCAGGTATGAACCGGAACCATGGGGACTTTCACCGCAAACGCGGCGAAAAAAGCAAAAAATATTAGAGCTTGGGCTGTGGACCCTAAAGGGAGTTGATGAAAGTCAAGAATATCAAAGGACCCCTGAGCAACCATGTAAAGATATATCAGGGCGACCAGCATCAACAACGACCCCAACAAGGTATAGAGAAAGAATTTGATCGCGGCATACACCCGATTTGGCCCACCCCAGATCCCGATGATCAGAAACATGGGGATCAACATCGCCTCCCAAAACAGGTAGAACAAGACCGCGTCCAGCGCGCAGAATACTCCAATCATCAACCCTTCCATGATAAGAAAAGCAGCGAAATACTGTGCAATCCGTTGACTAATTACCTGCCAGCCCGCGATGATGACAATTACGGTAAGGAAGGTAGTCAGGAGCACCAACGGCATGGCGATACCATCGACTCCCAAAGAGTAGTGCACGTTGAAACGTTCAATCCACGGTGTTTTTTCAACGAACTGCATGGCAGGAGTCCGCGTATCAAAACGAGTCCAAAGCGGCAAACTCAGAGCGAAGATCGCGACCGAGAAACCTAATGCCATCCGGCGCGCCGCGACCGCATTGCGATCGTCCCCGGTTGCAAGCACAAAGATTCCCCCTAAAACAGGGAACCAGATAAGAAGCGAAAGAAGATGTTGGTCAAACCAGTTCAAGAATCTGATTTCCTAACGAAAGACACGCCATGAAATAAATAAAACCAGCCCGATGATCATAGTGAAAGCATAGTGGTATACGAGACCACTTTGAATCTGACGTAACCAGGTAGCAATCCGACCCACCATCGACGCAGTACCGTTAACCAGGACGCCATCAATCAAACGCCGATCCCCCAAGTCCCAAAAAGTGCGCCCGACCGCGACACTTCCATCAGCAAATACCCGCTGATACAGTAAGTCAAATCCATACTTGTGATTTAGGATCCAGTAGAGGGTTTTAAACCGCTCGGCGAACTGCCCAGGCCATTGTGGTCGCGCGATATAAAATACCCAGGCCCCCCCGATTCCAGCCAAGGAAAGCCAAAACGGAAACGCAAATGGTGCATGAGCTAACATGGCAAAAGCACCGATTGGCATGTCACCTTGTTTGTGACCTGCCGAGGCAACCGCTGTACCAAAAAGCTCGCCAGTCAGCGCGGGCGCAACAAGGACCCCGCCGGCGATAACCGATGGTATCGCTAATAGCACCAAAGGCACTGTCACAACTCGCGGTGGTTCATGTAGATGCGACCTGGCTTTTTGATCCATGCGCGGCTTACCATGAAACGTCAAAAAAACCAGCCTGAAAGAATAAAACGCTGTAATGATTACACCCAAAAGCACCGCCACGTAGGCGAAGCCAGCACCCGGGATCGAGGCGTGATGTACTGCCTCGATAATTGCATCCTTTGAGAAGAAGCCGGAAAACGGGGGAACCCCGGCCAGCGCAAGGCTTCCAACTACGCAGGTCAGATAAGTGATTGGCAAGGCTTTACGCAACCCACCCATTTTTCGCATATCCTGCTCATGATGCATGGCGATAATCACTGAGCCCGCTCCAAGGAAAAGCAAAGCCTTGAAGAATGCATGCGTTGCCAGATGGAAGATTGCTACCGAGTATGCGGATGCCCCTAAGGCCACGGTCATATAGCCCAGTTGGGATAGGGTGGAGTAGGCCACAACCCGCTTTATGTCGTTCTGAACCAACGCGACCAACGCCATGAGTAGTGCTGTCAGCGCGCCAATCACCATAACGACCGACAAAGCAGTAACAGAGAGCTCAAAAAGTGGTGACATTCGCGCAACCAGAAAAATACCCGCGGTAACCATGGTCGCAGCATGTATCAAAGCCGATATCGGAGTCGGCCCCTCCATTGAATCCGGCAACCAGACATGGAGCGGTACCTGAGCCGATTTACCCATCGCCCCGACAAACAATAAAAGACAGATCAAGGTCATCCAGTGCCATTCATATCCGAGAGGACCAATAATCGCGTCGTCGACTTTCCCCTGTGCCGCCGAAAAAACTGTCGCGTAGTCCAGGGTGCCAAACAGTGCAAGAACCGCACCGATTCCAAGAACGAGTCCAAAGTCTCCAACCCTATTGACCAGAAATGCCTTGAGATTAGCCCGAACAGCAGACTCTCTTTCATACCAGAAACCAATCAGCAGATAAGACACGAGCCCTACCCCCTCCCAGCCGAAAAACAACTGCAGGAAATTGTTAGACATCACCAGGATGAGCATGGCGAATGTAAACAGGGCGATATAGCTGAAGAATCGGGTATATCCTGGATCATCGGCCATGTAGCCGATGGTGTAGATATGGACCATAAGGGATACAAATGTCACTACAACCATCATTACTACCGACAACTGATCCAACAAAAATCCAATCTCGAACCGGATCGGACCAATGTTCGCCCAGGTATAGATAGTGCCGTTATAAATATTCCCTGAAAAAACGTCGATCGCTACCACGAGTGACAACACAAAGGATAAACCGACGCCTGCTATCGCGACATAGTGGGTGGCAGATCGGCCGATCTTGGCGCCGAAGAACCCTGCAATTAAAGCCGCCAACAGGCAGCAAAGCGGAATTGCAAGATACAAGAGCTCTTTTGTCATGCCGAAAGATCAGCCTTGCAGGCTATCCAGATCTTGAACGTTGATCGAGCGTCGCGTGCGAAACAACACAATCAAGATTGCCAGGCCAACTGCTGCCTCTGCGGCCGCAACAGTCAAAATGAAAAAAACAAACACCTGCCCGGACAGGTCTCCCAGATAATGCGAGAAAGCTACAAAATTCATATTGGCTGCCAACAACAGAAGCTCAATCGCCATCAAAATGATGACTAGATTCTTGCGATTAATAAAAATACCTACTACGCTGATCGCAAACAACAACGCCCCAATCACTAAATAATGGGAAAGCGGGATCATGGCTTGCCTTGCTCGCTGGTCGGCATTCGAACGACACGAAGGCGATCTTGCTTTCGAACCTGGACCTGTTTTTGCGGAGACTGGTTACGAGTCTGGGGTCGACGACGCAGCGTGAGGGAAATTGCAGCAATGATCGCGACCAAAAGGATCAATGCAGCTAACTCGAATACAAAAACATAATCGGTATAGATGACTTCCCCCAGCGCGCGGGTATTGCTGTAGTCAGCTGCCTGCCCGGCCGGCCGTGGCGCATTATCCAAGCCGAATTCACCGGAAAGCATCACCAACGTTAACTCGCCAGCCATTACCACAGCAACGATAAGTCCCAACGGCAGGTAGCGGGCAAAACCAGCGCGCATTTGGGCAATATTGACATCAAGCATCATGATCACGAAAAGGAAAAGCACCATGACCGCGCCGACATAAACCAACACCAGAGTAATTGCCAAAAACTCCGCTTCAAGCGTTAACCACAGGCACGCGGCGCTGAAGAACGCCAACACCAAAAAAAGCGCGGCGCGCACTGGATTTCGCACCGTAATGACCATAAGACTAGCGCCGACCAGTACTGTGGCAAAAACGTAAAAAATGAGTTGCAGGAAAGTCACTGTTTTAGCGATACGGGGCGTCGGCTTCACGGGCCCGTGCGATCGCACCTTCATGAGTATCACCTATGCGCAACAAATCTAACTTACTGATAGTGCCTGATGCGCCGGTCTCAAAGTGATATTCGTGTAGATCGGTAAGTACAATTGAATCAACCGGGCAAGCTTCCTCACAGTACCCGCAGTAAATGCATTTAAATAAGTCGATATCATATCGGGTAGTCCGTCGAGTACCGTCATCTCGCTCCTCCGACTCAATTGTGATCGCAAGTGCCGGACACACGGCCTCGCAAAGCTTACAAGCAATACAGCGTTCTTCACCGTTGGCATAACGGCGTAGCGCATGTAGACCACGAAACCGGGGGGATTTAGGAGTCTTTTCGTCCGGATATTGAATCGTAATCTTCTTGCGAAAGAAATAGCCTCCAGTTACCCTTAAACCTCTGACAAGTTCGAGCAAAAACCAGGTATTAAAAATACGTTTGAACATAGGCGAGCGTCAGCCGAACCAATGGCCAAACGGGGTGAAGAATTTTGCAACTCCAATCACGGTAATCCAGACCAGCGTGACGGGAATGAAGACTTTCCAGCCCAGCCGCATAATCTGGTCATAACGGTAGCGGGGAAACGTGGCACGAAACCAAAGAAACAAAAAGGCTACCGCCGCTAACTTGCCAAAAAACCAGAACAACCCCGGAATCCAGATGAAAGGCGAGATTTGCGCTGGCGCGTGCCAACCGCCAAGAAACATGAGTACGGTCAACGCCGAAATGAGAAGCATATTGGCGTATTCGGCCAGAAAAAAGACGGCGAAGCCCATTCCGGAGTATTCGACGTGAAAACCCGCTACGATCTCTGATTCTCCCTCCGCGACATCAAACGGCGAACGATTGGTTTCTGCGACCCCACTGATAAGATAGACCAGGAAAAGCGGAAACAAAGGAATAAAGAACCACTGATGAATTCCACCTGATTGCGCGAGTACGATCTCCCTGAGGTTAAGGCTTCCGGCTGCCATCAACACGCCCACCAAGGCAAAACCCATAGCAATCTCGTAAGCTACGATTTGTGCGGCGGAGCGCATAGCCCCAAGAAAAGCGTACTTTGAATTGGACGCCCACCCGGCCACTACCACTCCATAGACTCCCATGGAGGTCAAAGCCAATACGTACAACAAACTGGCGTTGATGTCGGCGAGTACCAAGGTATCGGTAAAAGGGACGACTGCCCAGGCACCAAGGGCCGGAGCAAGGGCTAATATAGGGGCAATAATAAAAAGATAACGATCCGCATTAGTCGGTACGATCATCTCCTTGAACATCAGCTTGACCGCATCTGCTATCGGCTGAAGCAGTCCACGTGGGCCCACCCGGTTGGGCCCGATGCGCACATGCATATAACCAATGACTTTACGCTCAGCCAACGTGTAATACGCAACCGCAGCCATCAAAGGGCCAATGATGGCGATTATCTTTATGCCAAGTTGCACGATAAGGGGCAATTCCGCCCAGAACGCAAGCACCCCGGCCATAGCGTTTAGCCTATTGCCTCAACGGATAATCGGTCAGAGACAGTCAGTTCCGATGCCTCGGGGTGCGCGCCAGCGAGATAGATCGAACCAGGTGGAATGCCCGTATCCGACAATACGCCGATACTTATAGAATCGACCTCATTAAAAACCCTCGCTTTGCCACCGTCGCTCAACCCGCGGGACGCCATATCCTGGGGGTGCAGGCGGCAAAACCTGGCACGCCAACCATCCTGGGTGCGCGCTAAAGCCGTCGCACGGCGAACAACCGGGTCACCGCCATAGATGGGGACATCTCCCACGCGGAACAGACTTTCTGCCACGATGTTCGAGCGCCAAGCGTTTGTACTGCTCCATGCTTGGGGCTTGGTTCGGGCACTGACCTGAGGGGGTTCTGGGAGCTCCATTAGTACGTCAGATATGTCGACGTAGTCAAAACCTTCCAAATCAAGAAAATTGCCAAGTACCCGTAAAATCTTCCATCCCGGTCGTGAATTGCCCTGCGATTTGATTGCGGCCCGGGAGAACTGCATTTTCCCATTGCAATTTAAAAAGGTGCCGGAAGATTCGGTATAAGGAGCAATGGGTAATGCGATTCGGGCCTGATCCGGGACACCTGAGCGGAATGCGTTGAAAGAGATTACGCTTCGTGCCCGTGCAAGCAGTTTATTTAGACTTGCAGGGTCCGCATGATCCAGGGCCGGCTCCAAACCAAAAAGTACCACCGCGTCGAGATCAAGCTCGGTAATTGACTGAGCGTTGGCCCCTTCCCCGGCGGACCTTACCCCTCCGGGTAAACGGTGCGGTACTGCGCCAAACCACCACGCAGCAGCGCTATTGTTCGGGTGAATCCAGCCTACCTGATAGCCGGTGATTTTCGACAGCACACTGGCCGCGGCCCGTAGTCCAGCTGCCTCCGGGTGATTTAAAGCGCTTTGGCCGAGAATAATCAAACCATTACCCTTTGTATCATCCAGGATTTGGGCGAGGGATAAAAAACGATCCGAGTTGCCGTTTCGGTCAACCCGTGATTGCAGTTGTGCCGGCAATGCATCCATGCCCCCTTCAAGCGCTAAAACTAAAGTACATAAAGCGCCGAGCAAGTCCGGCGGGCTCACCAATTCTTGCGCCGCGACCGGGAAATTAGGATTGCCCAAAAAGCACCCCAGCATGCCAACCTTGCCCCCTGCCAGCGCCATCCGACGCACTCTTAAGCTCGCCAGGGGCAATTCTTTACGTAGGTCACACCCAATCAGCAGTGCTCCACCGAGATGATCGAACTCTGGGAGCGGTGTCTCAATACCTGGGTAAGCTGGCATCGACGCGTCGTCCGAGAAGTCTTTTTGAAATAGCCGGTGATCGATATGGCAGGAGCCAAGGCCGCGGATAAGCTTTTGTAGCAAAAAAAACTCTTCAGCACTGCTCATCGGGTGAATCAGCGCTCCGACGCCTAGGCCTGATGCCGCGTCGGCCTCTTTCAGAATTCCAACTACTTCCTCAAGCGCCTGTTCCCAGGAAACTTCTTTCATGCCGTCATTGGTTCGAACCAAAGGTTGAGTAAATCGATCGTCACAGTCGGCCCCGGCATAGGCAAACCGATCGCGATCGGACAACCAGCATTCATTGACGGACTCGTTAGTGCGAGGCACTACCCGTTTGACGTTACCTTGTGCCGTTTGTATCGTTAGATTTGATCCGAGACAATCGTGGGGGCTTACCGCGTTGTGACTGAGAAGTTCCCACGGTCGTGCAGTGAAGCGGTATGGTTTTGAAGTTAGAGCTCCTACTGGGCAAAGGTCAATCATATTCCCCGACACCTCGCTATCAACGGTACCATCCAGGTAGGTTTCAATAGCCATGCTCTCGCCGCGACCAGTAGCGCCCAATTCCATATTGCCGGCAACTTCTTGGCCAAACCGAACACAGCGGGTGCAGTGGATGCAACGGGTCATGGAAGTGGCGATAAGTGGGCCCAGATTGAGCGCCGGCATGGCTCGTTTATTTTCCAGATAACGGGAATAATCCTGACCGTATCCCATTGCCTGGTCCTGCAGTGGGCATTCACCCCCCTGATCGCAAACCGGGCAGTCCAGCGGATGATTGATCAACAGAAATTCCATAGTGCCCTGCTGCGCCTCAATTGCTAGCGCAGAGCGAGTCTTAACGACCATACCTTCCGCAACCGGTGTCGCACAGGCCGGCAATGGCTTGGGCGCTTTTTCGACTTCCACCAGGCACATACGGCAGTTAGCCGCGATAGACAATTTCTCGTGATAGCAAAATCGCGGAATGTAAATTCCAACGGCATCGGCCGCCTGAATGATCATGGCACCAGGCTGGGCCTGCACTTCGCGCCCATCAATACTCAAATTGATCATCACTGCTGCATCCATCAGGCCGCCACCCGCGATTGAATCATCGCCTCGAACTCGTGTCGGAAGTGCTTGAGAAAACTTTGTACCGGCCAGGCGGCTGCATCACCCAATGCGCAGATCGTGCGCCCCTCGATTCGATCCGCAACCGATTTCAGACGGTCCAGATCTCCTGGGGTGCCGTGGCCAGAGCGGATTCGTTTGAGCATTCGGTACAACCAGCCGGTACCTTCGCGACACGGCGTGCACTGGCCACACGATTCAACGAAATAAAAATAAGAGATGCGTTCCAGCACTTGCACCATGCAGGTCGAGTCGTCCATTACGATAACCGAGCCCGCCCCGAGAGCGGATCCAGCCTTCGCCAGTCCATCATAATCCATGGTGCAGGTCATGATCTGCTCCGCTGGGAGCACCGGAACCGACGACCCGCCTGGGATGACTGCTTTCAGACTTCGTCCGTCCAGAACTCCGCCTGCCAAATCAAGCAGTTCGGCAAACGGTATCCCCATCGGCACTTCATAGTTGCCGGGTCGGTTGACGTGTCCCGAAACCGAGAAAATCTTACTGCCACCACTGTTTTGAACACCCAAATCAGAGAACCACTGCGCACCTTTACGTAGAATTGGCGGGATTGATGCCAGAGTCTCGGTATTATTGATCGTTGTAGGGCGACCAAAAGCTCCGACCTGAGCCGGAAATGGCGGTTTGAAACGGGGCAACCCTTTTTTTCCTTCCAGAGATTCAAGTAAAGCTGTCTCTTCACCGCAGATATAAGCGCCCGCGCCACGCTGGCTATACAGTTGGAAATCGACCCCAGAGCCCCGGATATTAGTCCCGAGCAGACCCGCACTACGGGCTTCGATAAGCGCCGCCTCGAAACGAGCCCAGGGCTCATAGTATTCGCCCCGGATATAGTTATATCCGACTGTCGCACCTATCCCGTAACCCGCGATTGCCATGCCCTCGACCAGTTGGTGGGGGTTGAGTCGCAAAATGTCCCGATCCTTGAATGTCCCGGGTTCGCTTTCATCAGAGTTGCAGACAATGTATTTCTGACCCTGAGCGTCACGCGGCATGAAACTGAGCTTCAGGCCTGTTGGAAATCCAGCACCACCACGCCCACGCAAACCTGACGCCTTGATAACCTCTATCAGATCCGCAGGTGGCATATGGTCATCCAATATGCCCTCCCACGCCTGATAGCCACCCCGTTCCCGATAGGACGCGAGGCTCCACGGCTCCTGGGCTTCTAATGGCGGCAGACAGACAAACACCTGACTCGAACGGCTCATTGGTACGACTCCAGGATACTGTCCAACTGATCTGGCTGGAGATCCTCGTGATAATCATCATCTATTATCATCATCGGTGCACCACCGCATGCGCCCAGGCACTCCGCCTCAAGCAGCGTAAAACGTCCATCGGAACTGGTTTCACCGAAATTAACCGCCAGGTCTTCACGCAAGCGATTCACGATGCCGCTAGAGCCGCGTAATAGGCAAGAAACATTGGTGCAAACCCGAATTGGATGTCGGCCAACGGGCGAGGTATAAAACATGTCGTAAAAGGTTGCGACCTCGAATACCTCTATGGGCTCAAGGTTTAATATTCTGGCGACAGCTCCCACAATATCTTTATTGATCCAGCCATGTTCAGCCTGCGCATAACGTAAAGCTGATTTCACCGCTGCCTTTCGAATGGGGTATTTATCCGCCTCAGATTCTATCTTCAAGATTATCGAATCGGATAACTGGAACTCGCCGTCTTTGTTCAACGGTCTATCTCTCCAAAAACAATATCCTGGGTGCCGATGATCGCGACCACATCGGCCAGCATATGGCCACGTGCCATCTCGTCAAGCGATGCCAAGTGAGGGAAGCCTGGGGCCCGAATTTTCAGACGATAAGGCTTATTAGCACCATCGGAGATAATATAGATACCGAATTCACCTTTCGGAGCCTCTACAGCCTGATATACCTGCCCAGGAGGAGTGCTGTAGCCTTCGGTGAATAGTTTAAAGTGGTGGATCAGCGATTCCATGTCCTGTTTCATCCCGGTTCGCTGAGGTGGCGCCAACTTGTGATCTGGAATCATCACCGGACCCGGATTATTTTTTAGCCAGCCTACGCACTGGCTGATCACTTGATTGGATTGACGCATCTCCTCGACACGTACCAGGTACCGGTCATAACAATCTCCGGTGCTGCCAATGGGGATATCAAACTGCAGTTGAGGATAAACCTCATAGGGCTGTTTGCGTCGAAGATCCCACTCAACGCCGGACCCGCGTAGCATCGGCCCAGTAAACCCTAACTGCAATGCCCGTTCGGGGGTAACAACGCCTATATCAACGGTGCGTTGCTTCCAAATACGGTTATCGGTCAACAATGTCTCGTACTCGTCTACGCAACTTGGAAAGCGCTCAACGAAGGATTCAATAAAATCCAGTACCGAGCCTTCCCTGTTACTGTTCTTCTGTCGGGTTTCTTTCTCACCGTGCACTGAAGATGCAGAATACTTCGGCATCTCATCGGGTAGATCACGATAGACCCCACCTGGCCGGAAATAGGCTGCGTGCAGCCGAGCACCAGAAGTGGCTTCGTAAACGTCACACAGGTCCTCGCGCTCGCGGAACGCATAAAGGAATACTGCCATCGCTCCGATATCCAGGCCATGCGCTGCAATCCATAACAGGTGGTTGCGAATCCGGGTAATCTCCGCAAACATGACCCGGATATACTGAGCCCGAAGGGGAGGTGTAATGCCCAACAGTTTCTCAATAGCCAGCACGTAAGCGTGTTCATTACACATCATAGATACATAGTCGAGACGATCCATGTATCCGATACTATGGTTGTAGGGCTTACTCTCCGCGAGTTTCTCAGTGGCACGATGCAGAAGACCAATGTGGGTATCGATTCGTTCTACCACCTCCCCATCCATTTCCATCACCAGACGCAGAACGCCGTGCGCAGCCGGGTGCTGCGGGCCAAAGTTCATGGTGTAATTACTAATCTCAGTCACGAATCGTGATCCTGCCGTATGATTCGAGGCACCGTAACTCGGGGCTCGATCGATACTGGCTCGTAAACCACTCGACCTTTTTTTTCATCGAAGCGCATTTCAACGTGTCCACTCAATGGGAAATCTTTACGGAAAGGGTGACCAATAAACCCATAATCAGTCAATAAACGGCGCAAATCTGGGTGCCCATCGAACAAAATTCCGAAAAGATCAAAGGCTTCTCTTTCGTACCAGTTTGCACAGGCAAAGACATCAATAGCGCTGGGCACAACTGGGTGATCTTCGGCGACGTAGGCGATCACGCGGATCCGATCGTTTCGGCTGACCGATAGCAGGTGATAGACCACAGCGAAACGTTCCGGGTGCCCTGCCAGGCCAGATGGATAATCGCTGAAATCAACCCCACACAGATCAATCAACTGCTCGAATCGAGCCTCTCGGCCATCGCGAAGTGTTTCAAGCAATGGGATAAGCTGCTCGGTTTGCACGACAAGTGTGTTCTCCCCGTAAGCCGTTCGCATTGAAGCCCCAAAGGCCTGGGCAAGCTGTTCCACGCTTGATGCCGAACCACTTTCTTCCATTATTTGCCGATCATTTCAGCGTGCGATTGTGTCGTCACGCTTGATCTTCTTCTGTAGCTGGATGATGCCGTAGATCAAAGCCTCAGGGGTCGGCGGGCATCCGGGCACATAAATATCAACTGGCACAATGCGGTCACAACCTCGTACAACTGAGTAGGAATAGTGATAGTACCCGCCACCATTCGCACATGAGCCCATTGAAATTACCCACCGAGGTTCAGGCATTTGGTCGTAGACCCGTCGTAGCGCAGGGGCCATCTTGTTGGTCAGGGTACCAGCAACAATCATTACGTCGGACTGACGAGGACTCGGGCGAAAAATGACTCCAAAGCGATCCAGATCATAACGTGAGGCGCCAGCATGCATCATCTCAACGGCACAACAGGCAAGCCCGAAGGTCATCGGCCACATGGATCCCGTTCTTGCCCAGTTAATGAGATCATCCAGGCGCGCCGTCGCCCATCCCTGTGACATGACCCCTTCAAGTGACATAAGGTCTTACTCCCACTCCAGCGCCCCTTTCATCCACTCGTAAACAAAACCCACAATTAGAATCAGTAAAAACACCATCATTGCCATGAAGCCAAAAATACCTATCTCGTCGAGTACGATCGCCCAGGGAAACAGGAAGGCAATCTCAAGGTCAAAGATAATAAACAGGATCGCGACAAGGTAATAGCGAACATCGAACTTCATCCGCGTATCTTCAAAAGCCTCAAAGCCGCATTCGTACGACGACAGTTTATCTGGGTAGGGGTTGCGAGGACTAAGCACGCTCCCGGCTGCGAGGGCAACAGCGCCAATACCGATTCCCGTTATCAGGAACAGTAGAACAGGCAGGTAGTTGGCAAGCATCCGACCAGTACAGGGCAGCGAAAAAACCGCCGGAGGATAAAAGAGGATTCTAGTCTGCCGGTCGTTAAGCGTCAACAAAAAGGGGTGAAGAACCGGGCCTTGATCAGCCCTTCAAGTTATCCAAACCATAACCGCCTCTACCCTTACTGGGTGCGAAATCAATTTGCCCCCCAGTAAGCTTAGATCGAATGCAAGCCAGGGGTCGGCGCCGAGAATCTGCAGTTGAATTTGGTCATTTTCACTGGTGATTTTAAGATCGTTGGATTCACACTCGCTTACAGAAAAAGCCTGTAGTAGATTAATCTCGTTTTCTGCCTCTTCGGTGTAGATGGTGAGCATCTCGAGCACAAGCTGGTTAGGTAAAAACCCTGGTGAATGATTTGAAGGGTCGAAACGCAGGTGCCTAATCCGCTCACTAGTCTGACTAAGTGCAAGTTTGACTCGCTGGCGCCCCTCGAGTCGACAGGGTTGCGATTTGCAACGTTCTTCCGAAAACTCCTGTCCAATGCCAGCCCAGTAAATTGCGACATGGTTTAGATCAATTGCAGACGATTCCGCTCCGATATATGGAGAACGCTCCTCTTCGCTACCGGCGCTCGACAACTGGTCAGTGATCCTGACCGCCTCTAGCACTTGCTTGGCTAGCTCACCCGGGTCATTTAGGCCCTTTAAGGCCGGGAAAAAGTTCAGATCGGCGCCGGCGTACGCAAGGAACCGATCAAGTGCATCTTCAAGCCAGGCTGTGCAATCGGATAGCTGACTGAAACTCAAATCATCGGGCCATGGAAAACAATCGGAAAGTAAGCGCCCGCCACGATCAACCAGCAATGATCCTCCGTCATTAGTTAGTCCCTCGTCTCTGACCTGCCGATAATGGGTGGCGATTAGCTGTGTAAAGCCTTCTTGGTCCGGGGCCGCGGCGGCATAACGCAGCCAAAATCGTAGCAGTGGCTCTCCCAAAGGAAGGCTGCGACAAGACTCCTGGCGGCTTTGACCCACAAACGCGCGCGGTGTTTGCTCATCTACCCTTAGACACAACCCTTGGGATTGCTCCACCCATGATCGGTCAAAAACAACCCATTGGTGTGCGAGAACCTCTTCAACAACGTCATTTTCCGGGCCAATGACAATGCCAAATGAGTCGGCGAAGTATTCGTCCAAACATGCATCATGAAAAGCTGCTTGTTGCAAGCGAACTGGAGCGGTGCCGTTGGCAGCGCCGGATCGACTCACTGGACCGAAGCGATCTGCAACCGCCAGCGCCCCGGGAGCTCTAGTGGCGTTCTCACTGATCAACGCCTGGGGCAATTTGTAGTCCGGAAGTGGGTAAAAGAACCGATACTTAAGAGCCATCGACTCCAGCATATTCACCCATTGAGTCGAATCAAAGGTTTGAATACCCGCATCTTGATCCAAGAAAGTAGGATATCCCGCGACCCCAGCCCACGGACGGCCAAGATGATCTTCAGAAAATCCACAAAGATATTTCGCCCCTATCCGATTCTCGATGGCAACCAGGATTACCC
>JAAZZE010000054.1 GCA_014239255.1 Gammaproteobacteria bacterium | reverse complement strand
CGTTTGGCTTGATCCAGTTCAGCACGTCCTGCGACTAGGAGTTCCTCAAAACGAGCGTTATCCCAGTAACTGTCAGTCCAGTTACCGCCGGCCTTGTAGCCAATGGTGAACATCCAGTCAGCGGTGGGACGACCCGACCAGTAGCAGGCGCTCCATGGAACTTTCATCCAGACGTTATTCCAGTAACCGTCGGGGGATACCCGGTTAACCTTGATATTGATGCCAGCTGCCTTGGCAGCCTCAGAGTAAAGCTGAGTTGCGTCTACTGCGCCATTGAAAGCCGCGTCTGCAGCTGCAATCTCGACATCCAGACTGGTGAGGCCGGCCTGTTTGAGATACCACTTGGCCTTGTCAACGTCATACTGACGCTGGGGTAGATCACTGGCATGGTAGTTCTGATTGGAACTGATGGGATGATCGTTACCCAGGGAACCATAGCCGCGAAGAACCGTGTTAACGAAAGCTTCTCTATCAATGCCGTGTTTGAGCGCCATCCGCACATTGTTGTCGTTAAACGGTGCTTGGCGGACATCCATCGGGTAGGTGAAGTGCTTGGTGCCTGAAACCTGGATCACACTGACCCCAGATTTTTTCTCAAGCATGGGGGCGGTTTTCAGATCGCAGCGAACGATTGCATCTACCTGTCCTGTCACCATCGCATTCATGCGAGCCGCCGCGTCGTTAATCGCCGTCATTTTCACTTCATCAAAGTTGGCGCACCCGGATTTAAAGTAATTGGGATTGCGCACCATATGTGCCCGTACCCCCGGCTCGAAACTCTTCACCACAAAAGCGCCGGTTCCGTCACCTGAAGCCCAATCAATCTTGCCAGAGCTGTCAGTCGAGCCCATCAGCAGGTGATAGTCGCTCAACAGATAGGGGAAGTCGGCATTGCCACTTTCGAGGTCAAACACAAGTGTGTTTTGACCATCTTTGCGGATGTTGCCCAGAGAATTGGCAACACTTTTTGCATCGGAGGTCGAATCCTCACCACGGTGATGCTCAAGAGATGCGATTGCATCGTCCGCATCGAAAGTTTTGCCACTGTGAAACTCGATGCCCTTGCGCAGCTTAACCACCCACGTTTTGGCATCGGCTGATGGCTCGAGGCTCTCAGCCAATTCGGGCACAGCCTGGCCATTGGCGTTGACTTCGACCAGGGCGTTTCGGCACCCACCCATGTTCATGTTGATCATGAAGGTATCGCCGTTATCGGCTGGGTCCAGCATGTCACCGGTGTTGGCACCGCCAAATCCAACTCGATAGGTTCCACCCTTTCTCGGCGTAGCGTACGCCGCTTGGCTATAAAGTGCCGGTGCAGCGGCGGCAAACCCCATGGCGGTAGCGGCTTTGACAAATTCACGACGGCTCATGCCGCCATTCGTGACACGTTTCTGGAGTTTCCAGACGTCGTAATCAAATTTATTCATTCTTCTTCCTCCTTTAATGGGTCTCGATTTAGGCTGATCCCTAAGTTTTAGGGCTTCTCACCATGCTTTATAGTACAACACTTTCAAGGTTAGCCTTGAAGGTTATGAGCGCCAGTTCAGGCCACTGGCATTGTTCTGGGTTACCATGGTAAACGGCTATTACCGCTCTCAATTGATCGGGTTTTCCTTGTTCTATTGAGGGTTTCGCGTTAAATTCGCGCACCCCACCGTGGCTATGTAGCTCAGCTGGTTAGAGCACGGCATTCATAATGCCGGGGTCGGTGGTTCAAGTCCACCCATAGCCACCATCTTTCAGTGAGTTGTATGTGCTTATGGCGACTTTGGCTTGTCAGGGTGCAAATAGGGTAGGACAGATTCCCCAATGCCTCGGTTATGCTGTGGTGTTTTAAAGGCGATGGAGGGGTGTTTGCGGTCCTTGCTTGGTCCTCGTGTTTAGTGAGGCAGGGTAGTTCGTGGGTCCGCACAAGGGAGCACACCCCCGAAATCGACCGATCGGCCTATTACGTTACAGGCCGACTAAAATTTTCCCAGATGTTCGGTTTGCTATATATCTCCTCCACACACCGGAGGAGGTTGCAACAAGTTCTCCAAGTCGGTTGGCCTGAATAAGACGGTTAACTGTGGCCGCCCCCAAGGGCCCCACCCAATTTTAGGAAGTTGCTATGTTGGAAATGAAAACACAATGCTTGGTTTGCGACACTACGCTCAAAGAAGATTCTGATGCAATGATTTGTTCTTACGAATGCACTTACTGCGTAACGTGTGCAAACGAACACAATCTTCAATGTAAAAACTGTGCTGGTGAATTGGTGACAAGGCCGAAGCGCGAAGGAAATTCTTAACCCTTTTATTCATCCCAACCGCCTCACCAAATAGTCCACCCTTAAATGCGTATTACGTATCAGCATTTTGGATAATCCTGATGAGGACCCGATTGTCTAAAATTGACATCGAATTTGTTCCCAAGTACTGTTGTAATACACTAAAAAAACAAGGAGGATGTTATGACATCTTTAAAAACGTCGATTTTCGCTGCAACTGCATTACTTGCAATAAGTAACTTTGCAGCGGCTGGGACAATAGTTCCAGCTGCTGGGTATGGCTTTAATACCACAACCTCTTCAACAGCGACCCCGCTAGCGGATGGCTCCACGTTGATACAGCAGACGACTCAGGGGTTTTGGGTTGAGACTACAACCGAATCAAACTTTCCTTCTGAGAAAGTAGCCAATTGCAATGCGACTATGTTGTTGTCAGCAGAAGGGGCGCCTATAGCTTATAGATCAGTTTGTACGGCCAGTGATGTTGACGGAGATCTTTTTGTAGGAACAATTGGTGCAACGAAACCTGATTTTAGTGACTGCGCTTGGACCATGCATGGTGGAACCGGTAAATATGCTGGTGTCACAGGTGGTGGAGCATGTATGCCCGGTGGACCTATCACTAAAGATGGTAACAGCTCGAAAAGCACATGGACGGGTGAATGGGTGCTTCCATAACACGCTGAGGGTAACGCAACACAAAAGCCCCGCTTCTGGCGGGGCTCTTATTTTCCCAGTCTCTTCACCAATCCTCCGCCCTTAAATGCGTATAGAGGATCTGCAGGCCGGCCTAGTCTTTGTGTTTGACAGATAAGCTAGATGTACAACAACCCGATAGGGTCAGGGAAAGCCCCACTGGGTGCATGACTTTGCGGGGTGCGCCGTACGTTTCCGGCGTTACGGGAGCCGATATAAACCCTCAGGAATTGCGATGATAAGTAATGAATCAAAACCGCATGTCTATGACATCCTTGCCAGTGTCTTCATGCGCGAGGGCGTAAGCACCTGTTTTGCGTTGCTGGGCGACGCCAACATGGACTGGGCCGCGCGGCTGTCCGAGCAGGGTTGCCGGATGATTTATGTCAGGCATGAGCACTGCGCGCTCGCTGCGGCAATGGCCTATGCGCGAAAAACCGGGGAGGTAGGAATTGCGACCGTCACTTGTGGTCCCGGTGTGACGCAATTAATGACCGCACTCCCCGCGGCCGTGCGCGCTCACCTGCCGGTTGTGGTATTCGCCGGCGAGGCGCCGCTGAAAAGTGGTTGGTACAACCAGGGTATTGACCAGGCGCCCCTTGTCACTGCGACCGGTGCCGTCTATCACAGCCTGCATCTGCCAAAGCTTATGCCTGTTGCAGTGCGTGACGCATTCCTGCAGGCACGGCGTGAACGTCGCCCCGTGGTGATCGGGGTTCCGTTTGATTTGCAGAACCGAAGCTGGGATGGGCCTGTGAAATTACCCAGTCCCTCTTGTGAACTGTTACCACGCCCCGCGCCGCTTCCCACGCATCCCGATGATCTCGCCAGGGCAGCGCGACTGATCGGTGCAGCCGATCGGGTGGTGGTTCTCGCCGGTATGGGCGCAGTTGAGGCTGATGCGGGAGGCGCCTGCCGCGAGCTGGCTGCTAAAACCGGCGGGTTGTTGGCGACAACGCTGCCGGCCAGAGGGTTGTTTCACGACGACCCCTTTTGCATTGGCATCTCAGGAAGCTTTACAACTGAGGTCGGGCTTAAATACCTGGCCGATGCCGATTTGATTGTTGCCGTTGGTTGTTCACTGGCCTTGCATGCAGGCGGTGGTGGACAACTCTGGCCTAAGGCTGAAACGCTACATGTCGATCTGCAGCCTGTCGCAGTTAACCAGGGACAGGAAACCGCCGGTTATCATTTGCGTGCTGATGCACAGTTGGCAACGGCGGCGTTAACGGCTGCGCTGCCCACTCGGGCGGAAACCTGGCGTAGCGATGCAATGGCCGATCGCATCCGCAACACCAGGGCTGACAATTTTACCTATGAGCTCCAACCCGGACTTTTAGACCCGCGCGATGTGGTCGAGGCGTTGGAAGCTGCCTTACCCGACGACTGGGAAATGGTAAATTCATCGGGCCATTGCGCGCATTTCTTTGCGCAGATGCCCTCTCGCCCCCAGGACAGGTTTCTGACTATCCGCGAGTTCGGCGCCATCGGCAACGGAACCTCTTTCGCCATGGGAGTCGCGGCCGCGTGTCCGCAGCGAACCGTTGTTCTGTTCGACGGGGACGGCAGTCTGCTCATGCATGTGCAGGAACTGGAAACCATAAAACGTCACGGGATGAATATTCTGATCGTCGTAATGAACGATGGTGGTTATGGCTCGGAGGTGCATAAATTACGCTCACAAGGTTTTCCTCTCGATGGTGCGGTGTTTGGACACAGTGATTTCGCGGCGATTGCTCGCGGATTCGGGGTCGATGGAAAGAAAGTCACCGATCTTGCCGATATCCCAAAACTGGTCGCGGCGTTTGCTGACAGTGGCACCGTAGCAGTGTGGGATTTTCACGTGTCCGATCAGGTGCTATCCCCGATCATGCGCCGCACCCACCCTCCAAGGAGCGCGCAGGCCTGAGTCATACAAAGGGCTGTTATGGAGCAGCAGCGATTCGACATCATCGTAGCGAAAAGGGAGAGCAGCCCTTACAGTAATTTTTTCTAAGCTGAAGGTGTGATTGACACAAGGGATAGTGACGCAAAACATTGACATACCCCCGTTGGGGTCAAGACCCGGTCATTTGAATCACAGTCGATCGTGTCCATGTGAGCCCAGTGTGCGAATGTATCTTTACCAGCCTCACGATAGCCCCACGGTCGGTAACCTACATATTCAAAGCGTGTATCTGGGACCGTAAATTACTCAACAGGCTAAATCTGGCCGGGGCAGCAAGCCAGCACGCTCAGCTATCGGCTTGATGGCGGCTTCCCATTCGATAGCCATGATATGCACACCGGAGACGCCTTCTATCTCTCGCAATTCCTCAATTTGTTCGACGCAGATCTTCTGGCCTTCGGCTCGCCAGGCATCACGGCGTGCATCTTTATTAGATTCACTGATACCGCTGACCGCGTTATCCATGCGCTGTAGCAGTTCTTCAGGTATCACGATACCAGGGATTTTCTCGTTCAGGAACCGGGCCATAGGGCTGCCTTTCAATGGCCCCACTCCGGCGAGTATGTGCACTTTTTCAGTGACGCCCAGATCTACAAGTTTCTTCATGAACTGACGGAAAATCGTCATATCAAAAATCATCTGGGTCTGTATGAAATCAACTCCTGCTGCCATCTTTTTGGCGATTCGTAAAGGCCGAAAAGAGATCGGCTCGGAGAAGGGACTGCCGGCCCCGCCGATGAAGACTTTTGGTCCGCCGCCTTTGATCTCATCACCGCATTGAAACTGGTGTTTATCACGCATCTGCTGGATCATCTGAATCAACTGCATGGAGTCGATATCCTGGACGTTTTTTGCGCCCGGGTGATTACCGAAAGACTGGTGGTCGCCAGAGAGGCACAAGACGTTGCGGATGCCGTGTATGTAAGCGCCCATAAGGTCGCTCTGGATGGCCAGTCGGTTGCGATCGCGACATGTCATTTGAATCACCGGCTCAAGGCCGTGCTGAGCCATGTAGATACCGGCCGCGATGCTGCTCAAACGCACTATGCCGGTCTGGTTGTCGGTGACGTTGGCGGCATCGACCACGCCTTTTAACAACTCGATCTTGCGGTCGATTACTGCGGTGTCCAGGTGTTTGGGTGGACCGAGTTCGCCGGTGACGGCAAAATGCCCTCCGGCAAGCACTTTCTCAAGGTTGCTGCCGGATTTCAGGGTGTCAACTGACTCTGTTGCGTTGTTTGTCGGCATGTCTTTGCTTCTTAATCGGCGCTAAAGAAATCATCATCGCCTAGATCATCCTCATCATCATAGTCGTAGGTGATTTCCTGCTCGACCCTGACCATCACATCCTGATCGTTCAGCATGGCGTCATACATTTGAACTGGCTGTTCTGCCGCGCCACGCATTTCGCCTGTACGCAGGTCCCACTGCCAAAGATGCTTGGTGCAGGTCAGCATACCGTCTTTCAGAAGTCCCGAATCTACCAGCGGTTCAGCGAGGTGAGGGCAAGTGGGCGGAAATGCGCGGATGCAGTCTCCAAGGTTGGTAACGATCAGTTCGATGCCTGAGGTCTCAACCCGTTTCAGCGTGCCCGCAGGCAGTTCCGAAATACTGCAGACACGTTGCCAGGTTTCATCCAACTTGGGGGCAACATCGAAAGTGTCGGCCGAGGCCTTAGTTTTCATCGGCGATTGGGGTGGAGGTACTTTTACAGTAGTGGTGCGCTCCCCCGCTTCACGAGCGGCATGCTGGCGAAGGTCATCGCTCACCACAACCCGGCGCATGCTGCCACCGTGGCTGGTAGACCAGTCTTTAGGCGGTTGAATCTCCATCAGAGTGTCTGCAATCCCTTGGCGATCCAGTATGTCCCAGATCTTTGACCAGATGCACGGGATGCTTGTGTCCACCTCGCACATACCACCTTCTGAGCCACCGCATGGTCCGTTCTGCAATTGCTTGGGGCAGCGGGTGATAGGGCAAAGGCCCCCGGTGTATTCCAGCACGCAGTTACCACAGCCCACGCAGCGTTCTTCCCAGACGCCGGGCTCAGTAGGTTGGCCCATGAAGTTGGTATCGAGACCCGGAAGTATGGGTGTATCCATATATTTTTCTGCCAGGGTCTGAACGCCGACACCACAGGCCATGGATAGCACCGCGTCGTACTCGCCGATGTCTTTCTCAAGCGGTGCCACGAATTCCTGCACGCACTGGCGTTGGACAGTGACTTCCTCGACTTCAAGTTCCTGGCCTTCCAGGGCAGCTGCTGTACGTAATGTTGCAGCCATTGCACTGGATTCTTTCTTGCCCCCCGAAAAACAAACGGAAACACAGGTACCGCAGCCCACGGTAAGAACTTTCTTTTTGCCCTTTAACATACGTTGTATGTCTTTCAAAGGTTTCTGTTCAGCAACGATCATAATTAATCTCTGGGAGTTGTTCCAAGGTGTGGACCAGATTGTCTGTGATTGAGTAATTTGTCAGATGCTCGATCAAGCATGAGCTGTTCCGGGTTGATCTGCCGTTCGTTGTCCTTGAGCTGGGCCCGGGTCGATTTCACTGACTTTAAGAGCAAGCTCTTTGAGTCCGTGGGCAAGATTCTGACTGTCACCGGGCGACAGGTTTACCATCTTTACCTGGTCACGGCGCAAGCCGCAGTCTGAAAGCCAGTCGGCGATTCGGTTAACGCGTTGTGCTGCATGTAGATTGCCGGTATTAAAGTAGCAATCTCCCGGCTGACATCCCGCTACCATTACACCGTCGGCGCCGCTTTCGAAGGCATGCATCAATTGCAGGGTATCGATGCGACCGGAACAGGGCACATCAACTACCTGAGTATTTGCCAAACGTTCTGGCGAGAGGTTTTGCTGCTCACTGACCTGATGTGCCGTGGCACGACACTGTGAGCAGGCAAAGAGCATAACTTTGGCCAGTGGATCGGTGGAAGTTGCCGTTGCTCCAGGTTGTTCTAATGTATTGATGTTGAGCGTATGGATGGTGTCAATGACCTGGTCATGGGTATTGATGTTCATCTCAATAGCGCCGGTAGGGCAGGCGGCGGCACAAAGTCCACAGCCGGTGCATAGGTCTTTGTCAATATGGGCAGCACCTTTGATACCACCGACACCGATCAGTGAATCATCAATGCGTGCTGCACCAAAGGTACAAAAACGAACACAATTCAGGCAGGCCACACAGACCGGGGCTTCAACAATCGCGACGGGACGTGCCACGGGCTGGGCTGATTTCGGTGTCGCCAGGTCGAGCACGACCTGACCGGACAACGCCCGCGAGACACATACGGTGAGGTACTCGGACTTTTCTGCCTCGGTTAGAGCTGTATCGCGATGATCGATCTCACCCGAGACATATCGTGTTTTGCAGGTACCACAGCGACCATTGGAACAGTCCAGCGGCACCTCATAGCCGTTCTCATATAGAACATGCAGCATCGTTCGGTTTGCCGGCACCTCGAAGACATCTCCGGTGGAAAGCACCTTGATACTGAAACTCTGGTTCTCAGAATGAGTCATTGCGAATCGTTTGTTATTTCCTCGGGGAGTTATAGCTATATCATAGTCAGGATAGAAGACCCCGTGTCGCTTTTCGACATGTAAGTGCTGTGGTGAGATACCATTGTTGTAGTCTGGAAACTACGTGGGAAATAGCCCATCTGACATGGGCATTTTCTTTGACTTGGCACAGCAGCCTGGGAATTTTCAGTTGATTGATGATAAAGAAGAAATAGGGCTTCGAAGTCATGGCCTCAGTAGTTAGTACCGATTGGTTTGAGATCCGCCATGTATCTGATGGTGTTTCACTCCTTCGGGAAAAATACATCGCAAACTGGTTGCGATGCAATATCTGGTTTATCCAGGGTCGGGATAGAAATCTCGTGATCGATTCAGGAATGGGCCTGTCTCCTCTGACTCCGATGCTTTTGGATTTGTCAGAATTACCGGTGACCGCGGTGATGACGCATTGCCATTTTGATCATATGGGGGGCGCTCATGAATTTGAGCATCGGTTGGGGCACCGGGCTTGCAGTGATGTTTATCATGATCCTATGCCATCTTTTAGCCAAACCGGGGGAGCAGCGTTTGTACGGGCAGAAACCTTCAATGCTTTACCTCACACAGGTTTTACTTTTGAATCGTATATGGTCAGGCCCGCACCACTCACTGGATACCTGGATGAAGGAGATATTGTTGATCTTGGCAATCGGGTTTTCCAGGTGTTTCATTTTCCTGGCCATTCGCCGGATTCGATTGCACTTTACGAAAAAGAGAGCGGCCTTCTTTTCAGTGGGGATACCATATATGACGGCGACCTCTTTGATACCGTTTATCACTCAAATAGACAAGATTACCGGGAAAGCCTGCAAAGGTTAAAAGAGTTACCTATCAGTGTTGTGCATGGGGGCCACTTCGACTCTTTTGGAAACCAGAAAATGCACCAGATTATCGAGCGGTATTTAGCGGGAGAAGGACGGCTCGTTGATCCTTTTGCCTGGGTTGAGAAACAGCTCTAGTGTTGAGGTTGCGCTTGCTGAAATTTTTATCTTTGCGAGAAGCAAACAAGCACGCGCTTTTCAGACGCAAACATGTAGTACGACCACAGGTGTTTACGTCCGATCCGGGCAAGAGTGCGCAGCATTGAACGAAACCGAAGCAAATCAAGATTTATCGCTAGTCAATGATTATCTTGAGCATTGGAATACGCCGCCTTACCGGCGCTATGGATTTCACCATCTGCATCAGATAGTCCGTTATGCCTGTAGTTTCCGCTCATCACGGGTCCTGACGCTCAAAAGCGCGTCTGAGCCAGCGATTGCGAAGCTGACCTCAGTCAGGGATCTCACAGGTCATCCGGCGTTTTCCGCTTTTGTAGTTCTGCGAGGCAATGAGCTTTTGCACGAACAGTATGCAAGTGATTTTGCCGCTAATCAGCCGCACTCGATTATGTCGATTACCAAGACCTTCACGCATCTGATGGTAGGCGCCTGTGTAGATCGAGGCCTGATCGACGTAGAGAAGACCGTTGCAGATTACTTACCTGAGATCGGCTCGGGCTATGCCGGCGCCCGAATACAGGATGTACTGGATATGAATATAGTCAATGAATATCTTGAAGACTACGCAGATAGTTCTACCATGGCGCTTGCACATAATACGGCTATGGGCTGGCGCCTGCCATCCCCCGGACAAACAGATATCTGCAACCGGGATTTTCTTCGCACTATTAAAAGTGCTGGTCTCGCTAACTCGTCCGGTCTGGTCAATTACAAGTCGGCCAATACAGATGTGCTGGCCTGGATTGTAGAGCGGGTCAGTAAGAAATCATTACAAGCGATGTTGCTCGAAATTGTCGAAGCCGCGGGTCTTGAACATACTTTCTATATGTCTACAGACCGTGCCGGTGTCCCCAATACCAACGGAGGTGGCTGTATGACTGCCCGGGATCTTGCCCGTTATGGCCTGATTTTTGCCAGAAAAGGCCAAGGGATCTCGAAAGAAACTGTCGGTAGTCATCAGTTGATGGAGGCGACGAGGCAATGTACCGGCCCAACTTTTGCCCCGCCCGACAATTACATACACTACGGCAATCAGCTCAAAACCAACGGACAGTGGATCGGGCACAGTGGCTGGGGAGGGCAGTTGCTGATGGTGAATCCCGATAATGCGACGGTCGTTGTATTTTTTAGTGTGCTGGAAAACGAAAGTGCCTCAGATGATTCTTACAGTCGAGCCATTGTCGAGATGACTCAGGAATTGATCAATATGTAGGGCTTGGAAGGGGCGCTATGACAAAGTCTGCCTAATTTTTTGGATAGTTTAGTGAGTAAAGCGGCTACATAGAGATAAAGCGATGAAGTTCTGTACGATTTACTACTATAGAATGTAGCCATGAATGAAGAAAAACAACAAGATTCACCGATAGTCTGTAAAGGCGTGTGGAAGATTTTCGGCCCTAATCCGGATAAGGTTCTGCAGGAAGTCGACCCTGCTTTATCACGGGCTGAGGTTCAAGAACAGACAGGCCACGTGATTGCAGTAAAGAATATTTCGTTCAAAGTGGAACGTGGAGAGACTTTTGTCGTGATGGGTTTATCAGGGAGCGGAAAGTCTACCCTGGTGCGTTGTATTTCCCGGCTGATAGCACCCACCCGGGGTGAAATATTAGTAGACGGTATTGATACCGTCACCATGTCCGATAAGGAACTGATCGAATTACGTCGCCATAAAATGAGTATGGTGTTTCAGCACTTTGGGCTTTTGCCCCATAGAAGCGTAGTTGAAAATATCGCTTATGGTCTTGAAGTACGCGGTATGCCTCGAGAAGAAAGGCTTAGCAAAGCGAGTGAGGTACTGGAGTCTGTTGGCCTAAGTGGCTGGGGCGACAATTTTCCTCGAGAGCTATCGGGTGGCATGCAGCAGCGAGTCGGGCTCGCCCGGGCGCTGGCCGTTGACCCGGAGATCATGCTCTTCGATGAACCCTTTAGCGCGCTTGATCCTTTGATTCGCCGTGAGATGCAAGATGAGCTCCTGCGACTGCAGTCGATGGTTCGCAAAACCATGGTTTTTATCACCCATGATTTTCTGGAAGCTATCAAAATGGGCGATCACATTGCGATCATGAAAGACGGTGAGTTCGTTCAGATTGGTACACCAGAAGAAATCGTGGCTAATCCGGTCGATGATTATGTTCGCGATTTCTCTGAAGACGTACCAAGACATAAGGTGTTGACGGTTAACTCGATCGTGATGCGGGATTGCTGTAAATGCGATGAAAAGGCGACAGCATCTGCTGCCCTTGAGCTGATGGATAAGCATAGTGTGCCAGCCGTTTGTATTGTTGGACCGAATGATCGGTATCAGGGTACTCTCACGCGTGAGGCAGCTTTGGCAGGTGCTGCATCAGAGTCTTTGGTGGGCGGACTTGCCAGTATGGATGCCACCGTGGCACCCGATGCTCTGATCGAAACACTCATTGCAAGAGCTGCTCGTGTGGCTCATCCGATTCCTGTAGTTGATGCAGATGAAACGCTGATCGGCACTGTTGATCATCACTCGATACTGCTGGCGATAGAAGGTATTCAAACCGGGCAAGACTGAAGGCCGCTTACCTACTTCAGCAACCGTCAGAACATAATGTTGTCAGATCGCCAAAAGGAATTAGTCAAGCCCGTTGGAATCGGGTTCTTGGTTATTGTTGCCTCGATCATCCTTGCCCACCTCACCCCAGATGATCAGAAGTTTCCACAGCCAATAATTGATGCCTTTCCTTTTGCAGACTGGATCAATGCGGGTCAGGATTGGCTTCGACAGCACTATCGACAGGCAACGCGGGCTTTTGCAGCGCACCTTGGAGATGTGATCGAGGCTGTGGAGATGTTTCTGATCCTGGCGCCTTGGCACTTGATTGTGCTTGGGATCGGGCTAATTGCTCTTGGAATTGGCGGCCTGCGCCTTGGGCTGGTTTGTGTCGCCTCGACTATGGTGTGGGCCAGTTTTGATATGTGGGACCCGGCCATGGAAACCCTGGCCCTGATGTTTGTCTCGGTGTTGATTGCATCTACATTTGGGGTTGTGTTGGGCGTACTGGCCTCGCAAAGTGATCGTTTTGAGGCAGGCATCCGGCCTGTTCTGGATACCATGCAGGCCTTGCCCGGTTTTGTTTACCTGCTGCCGGCGATATTCTTTTTTGGAATTGGTGCTCCACCAGCCGTTATTGCCATTGTTATTTATGCACTCCCCCCCGCTGCTCGGCTCACCAATCTGGGTATTCGCCAGGTGTCCGTCGAAACCATCGAAGCTGCTCGCTCATTTGGATCAACTCCAAGGCAACTGTTGTTCAAGGTGAAGTTACCGCTCGCTTTACCGTCTATCGCAATGGGAATCAACCAGACTATCATGATGGCGCTGGGTCTTGTGGTCCTGGCAACCTTTATTGGTGCAGGAGGCTTGGGTTACGAGGTTTGGGTGGGCCTGCGTCGCCTCAGGTTTGGCCAGGGTCTTGAGGCTGGCATCGCCATTTTGCTGATGGCAATAATGTTTGACCGGATTACGACTGCTATAAGCGCTCGCCAGAGTGGCATTGGCTTCAACAGCGGGTTTAAACTTCTCCCACAGCGATTTCAACGACAACCTGTTGCTGAGGCAATCGAGGCGGGTCTGACCCGGGTCTATATTCTGTTTGGCTACCTTAGTAATGCTTGCTCGGTCATAGTTGGTGGTGGGATTGGCATAATTGCACGGCTGGTCAGTCGCAGCCTAAGCGCTAAGCTGTATGAGATAGTCCGCAGACACAGTTTTTTTGTTACCTCGGCAGTTGTGTTAGTGGTGGCGTACCTTTTTGATGTTTATGTAGCCAGTGTTGGGAGTTACCCATCGACCTGGGAATTTTCTATTCGCAAGCCTGCAGATGCTGCGCTTGAGGCGTTAACGACCAGTGTTGGGTTTATCGGTATGACGACTTGGATTCGCGGTTTTGTCTTTTCATGGATGCTTGATCCATTGGCGGATTTTCTGGTGGCCCTACCATGGTGGTACCTGATTTCGCTTCTCAGTATCGGTGTCTGGATATTCTGTAACCGATCCACAGCGATTGTCTGCATGATAGGTTTATTGTTTATTGGGGCTACCGGTTTATGGACGATCGGGATGTTCTCTATGGCGCAGATCCTGGTATCACTTGTGCTTTGTTTCCTGATCGGAGTGCCATTGGGCGTGTTGGCAGCGGTAAGCGATACTTGCGAGGCGATCATTCGCCCCATATTGGATGCCATGCAAACCTTGCCGGCGTTTGTGTACTTAATTCCCGTGCTGATGTTTTTTGGCGGTAACGTGGTATCGGCCGTGATCGCAATCATGATTTATGCTTTGCCCCCTATCATTCGGTTAACGAACCTGGGTATTCGGGAGGTGCCAGCTGAGGCGGTAGAGGCTGCGACGTCTTTTGGATCTACCTTCAGCCAGAATTTATTCAAAGTCAAAATACCATTGGCGCTGCCTTCAATCATGATGGGCGTTAACCAGGCAGTTATATTGGGTTTGGCTATGCTGATAGTGACGCCCTTGATTGGCGGCGGCGGTTTGGGAAGAGAGGTATTTGTTGGACTCTCACAATCTGATACAGGGATGAGTATGCAGGGAGGGCTATCGATCGTTTTTCTGGCGGTGGTGCTTGATCGCCTTACACAAGCGCTCAGTGCGCGCCAGCAGGAAGCGCTTGGCCTGAATGTGGGTGCTAAATAGTGGTAATAGGTCCACGATTTGGAACCAGATTCACAGTCTCCTGATAATCGAGTCTTCCTTATACTTCTTGATTCGGCAAAAAATGAACCGCTGGACAATTACAATTGCCGTATACTTTGTTTTCGTAGGCAAAAGATGTCCTTAGAAATCAGCCTAATTTACTACTAGAGGGAGGAAATAAATGAACGTGTTTTCGATTATGAAAAAATTCACTTTGACCTTGTTGATTGCTTTGGGTGTAGCGTTTGTTCCCGCCACGGCCTACGCGGCCAAAGGCATGGTGAAAATCTGGGAGCAGGATTGGACGGGCAACTTGGTCTTTAGCAAGCTTGCCGAGATCATTCTTGCAGAACACATGGACTACAAGGTTAAACAGGTCTTCATGACAGGTACTGCCGGTTGGGAAGCCATTGCCGCTGGGGATATCGATATCTCGTTTGAGATCTGGCCAAGTTACAACGCTGATGCCAAAGCCAGGTATTTCGCGGAATACGGTGGCGATGGTTCGGTAGCGTATGTCACTGAGTCCGGTGTGATCGGGGCCAGTGATTATTACGTTCCTCGCTATGTCTGTGAAGGTGATGCGGCGCGTGGCATCGAAGCCGTTGCCCCTGATCTTTGCATGCATGCCAAAGGCGAGTGCAGTAACTGTGGTTTGGAGAAACTCAACCAATATGCAGAAGTCTTCGCCACTCCTGAAACTGCGCCGAAAGGACGACTCGTGGGCTGTCCTGTTGCGGGCTGGGGTTGTGATGATCAACAACGGCTCGATCTTAATGGTGTTAATTTCGAGTCCGTAGAACTAGGCACGGATACAGCACAATGGGCAGAGCTGACTGCAGCCTATAAGCGTGGCGACCCCATTTTGGTATATGCCTGGGAGCCGCTTTGGATTTTTGCTGCCTATGACCTGGTTGGAATTGGTATTCCAAAGAATGAGGATGGCAGTTGTTGGCCCGCATGTGGTTGGCCGGAAGATGTCACATTCCAGTCATCGAACCCGGACTTTGCCAAGAAGCATCCGGACGTTATCACCATGATGAAGAACATGAAACTGTCGAATGCGCAGCAGGCGCCGATGATATACGATGTGGATGTTGAAAAGATGACGCCTGAAGAGTCTGTTCGAAAATGGATGGATGCTAACCCGGATGTCTGGAAGTCCTGGTTGCCTTAGCCGAACACCTTAACTGGAAAAGCCCCTGAAACCCAGGGGCTTTTTTTTGGCTATTAGTCCAAGACCGATCAGGGGACGATTTATTTCCCGCGCAGTATATGGGGTGGAGGGTTAAGGTTGCCGTATTGGCTATTCTTTCTCATTTTATTGCACTAGCACTGTTAAAGCCCGACAGGCAGATCAAAGTCAGTATCTTCTTTTGAGACCCGGATTTTGAGCCTCATACTGGTGCTATCAGGCTAAGGTTGATCGAGGCTGCGAAGTTGCTCACACTAAGAACACATACTGATTCTCAACAGTGGCTCGGCATTTTGAAAACACCCTAAATCCAAAAATATTATGGCTGCCAAGAGCTTATCCAGAGAACGAGCTCCCTTAAGGGTGCAGTGGTGGTTAATGTTGGTGATGGGAGCCACGTGGGTTGCTTATGCTTTCTCCCCAGCTGATGCAGACAAGGCGTTAAAAGCCAATGCGTGCATCAAGTGCGATCTTACGAGCGTTGATTTTCATGACAAGCATCTTGCCGGAGTGAATCTCAAGTGGGCCCGGTTGAATTCGTCGAATCTTGCAGACACAAATTTGGCAGGAGCCAACCTGTACGGCGCTTTTGCAAACCATGTGACCTTAACTGGCGCCAATCTCGCAGCAGCGGACCTTCGCGGCGTGACGATGAAGTGGGGGAATCTGCGCCAAATTAATCTTTCGGATTCAGATTTAACGGATGCTGATCTGTTCCTTTCCGATCTTAGTGGGGCAAACCTTCGCAAAGTAACTCTGATCAGAGCCAATCTGATGCGGGTAAAACTTGAGGATGCGAACCTCAGTCAATCTAATCTGGTGCGCACAAATCTGATGGAGGCAAACCTGCGAGGGGCAAACTTAACTGGCGCGAATCTCACCAGAGCAAACCTCGGTGGCGCTAACCTGGCGTTGGCAAGATTTACCAATTCGGTTTTGACTGGGGCGATGTTGTGGAGTGCGGACCTTTCCGGCGCCAATCTTTTGGGGGCAAATATTTCCGGCGCCAATCTTTCGGGCGCGATATTGTGCAAAACTGTCATGCCTGACGGGGTTCAGAACGATTCGAGTTGTTAGTGAGCCTCTCTGTTAGAATGGTGGTGGGGTCGTGTACATTGGCCAGAGAAGGATTTCGGTTCCCTTAAACCTGGATTCGACTTGAGCAATTTCCTACCCAAGCATCTCGCCAGATTTCTAACTCTGGGGATGTGCCTTGTTGTGCTGTTCCTTGGTGGCGAACCCTCGTTTGCGCAGAAACAGGATCAATCTTTGGGATGTACAACGGGGGATTCTGGCATTGAGCCACCGTTTCCGTTCGATATCGGGGATGGCAATGATTACGGCCAGAGAAAACTGGAACTGACCGTGCCCGACAAGTGCCGGTGTGATGGCGGTAATTGCACACCGTGCCCCGTTGTGGTGGGGTATCACGGCTACAGTGAGAGCGGCACGAGCAAGCATAGCTGGAAGCACAGGCTTGAGCCAAAAGGCGAAGCGGCCGGCTTCATCAGTCTCTATCCAACAGGTGATATGACGGAAACCAATTATTTCAATTGGGGGGCGTTGAAGAAGCGCCGCAGTCGGACCCGCCAGAATTGGGCGGTCCCTTCCTGTCAGGCTGTCGACGACGGATGTTTGCTGGTGGATGGTATTCCGTGTGACTGGTGTGGTTCCAACAGCGAAGATGACGAGATCTCAACCCAGCGAGAGATTGATTTTACCCTGGCGATTAT
>JAAZZE010000053.1 GCA_014239255.1 Gammaproteobacteria bacterium | reverse complement strand
TCCTCTGAAGAGGATGTTCAGTCGGTCACATCGATCATGTTAGGCATTTCCTTAACGTCGTTGTGAAACATCTCACCCATTTCGCCTAGGGTTTCGATAATCGCCTCAGGGCTGTTGGCCTTCCACCAACAGTACATCGCCATATCATCCTCGCCCGCATTCCAGTTCATCTGGAAAGAAGCGTTGTCGTTCTTCATCTGCGCGCGAATATCGTCCAGAGTCATATCCTGACTCATCGCGAAGTATTGCTGGCGAATTTCCTCAGATTTAAAAGTATGGATGACCATGTAATCTTTCATTTCACTCTCCTCCGGTGTATTGATGTTTGCGGTCGGGTGACTTTAGAAAATGATTTCTTTTGTTTCATGACCAACAGAAGACATTCAGATGGATTCCAAAAACAAGTAATTTTTCAGGGTCCGATCAACTGCGCATCTTGTCAAAGGCTTTCATGTCCGGATCCATCAGCGTTGAGGGCAGTCTGCGGCTGGCGTAGACGTTTGCCTGGGGCTGAAACCAGTCAGCCGATTCGATCAGCCCTACCCGAACTCCAAGGCGCGATGGGGCCTTGCTGTTGCTGTGATAGACGTGTGACCCGCACCGGGGACAGAAGTGGCGAGTCATGGTGTTGCCCGCATCACTTAGGTTTTCGTAGACGTGCGTTTCTCCGGCGATGTTCAAATCAGCCTCGTCCACAAATGCAAAAGACGCGTAAACACTCCCGCCCGAACGCCGGCAGCCATCACAGTGGCAGTTGGCCTGGAACATTGGTTTGCCCACACATTCAAACCGGACCACTCGATGGGGGCCGACCATTTACCCACCCGACATTACTTTGGGTAACCAAAGCACCAGTTGAGGGAAGACAAACAGCAGGATGAGACCGACAAGTTGAATCACCATGAACTGCATCATGCCGAGATAGATGTCTTTTAGATCCCAATTCGGCACGACCCCCTTCAGGAAGTAGGCTGACAAGGCCACAGGTGGGGATAGCCATGCGGTCTGCAGGTTCACCGCGACCAGAATGCCAAACCAGACCATCAGGTCGTAGCGAACCAGCCCGTGGATCTCCAATACCTCAACCGTCGGCAGCAAAATTGGCACAACGATCAGAACGATGGGTACCCACTCCAGTGGCCATCCGAGCAAGAAGATCAATGCCATGATCACCAACAATATCAAGTAAGGCGACATATCCAGGCCTAGTAGCATCTCGGTCATCATCTTTGGCGTGCCCAGGGTACTGAATTCAGCGCCAAAGAAGTTCGATGCAGCAACCAGGAACATAATCAAAACCGTGATCTCCAGGGCTTTGACCAGACTGTCAAAGAAACTGGACATGGAGAACTTGCGGTAAACAACAGATAACAAGATGGCACCAAAGGCGCCCATCGCTGCGGCTTCAGCAGGTGTTGCCAGGCCAAGGAGAATCGACCCCAAAGCAAAAGAAATCAGGATTGTCGGCGGCATTAGCCCGGCAAAGAACTCATCCCACAGATCCGAGAAATGAAACCCGGCGTCTGACTCGGTACTATAAATTGGCCGTCCCAGATACGCCAGCAGCAGGGTGAATGCAGCAAAGGTCATCGACCAGATCGGCAGGCTACCGTCCTCGCCTATATTCGCCACAATCATATAGAAGTGGAAGATTACCGCGATCGGAAGCACGATCCTGAGTACATTCAATCGTCGGTATGCAGCATAGGCTACGGCACAGGTTATGGCCAAAACGATCAAGCCGCCAAATGGCATCACACCGCCAAAAACACCGCCCATGGCAAGGCCAAAGACTCGGCAAACGGTCAAAACACCCAGGCAGATCAGCGCCACCTCAGCGCCATAAAATGCCGATGTCTTCGGTTGATCCCCTTCTGCCAAAATTGGCCCGAGAGAGGGATTCAGCCAGCAGCGTCCAAGCGTGTAGATCAAATAAAGACTAGCCAGCAGGGCACCGGGAATAAAAGCGCCACGGAAGAGATCGAGAGTTGAGACCTCCAGAACAGGTCCCATTACGATCAGCATAATTGAGGGCGGGATCAAAATGCCCAATGTGCCGCCGGCGGTGATGGTTCCTGCCGCAAGCTGGACATTATAGCCAGAGCGGCTCATGGTCGCGCCTGCCATGATCCCAAGCAGGGTCACTGAAGCACCGACAATACCAGTGGCTGCCGCAAAAATCGTGGATACGATCAGCACAGCGATGAACAGTGCGCCGCGGACACGGGACATGATCATCTGGATCGACGCAAACAGCCGGTCCATCAAACCCGCCGCTTCCATAACGATCCCCATCAGGACAAAGAGCGGCACCGCCATGAGCTGATCGTTCAACATGGTGGAGTTTGTGTTCAGGGTCATCAACAGAGTGGTCAACTTGAAGTTGGCGCCCCAAATGCCAAAGATAAAGGCAAGGAAGATCAACGTGAACGCAACTGGAAAGCCGATAAAGATCACGAAGAGCATGGCTCCCAGCATGATCAATCCGATGGTAGCCTTGTCCATGTTCGGGCGGGCAGACATGAGGTCGGAAAATAATTCGCCACCGGGCACGATGCTCGGTTGGAACACCGCCAGAACAAGCCAGATCAGTGCGATTAAATAGACAGGCAAAGCGCGTACGAACCAACGCTCTCGCTCTTTACCCATCTTGTGAAATGCGCGGAAAATCTCAGGAAGGCCTTGCAGCATCAAGAGGAAGGCGCCGACTGGCATCGCTAATCGCGCGGGCCACAAAAGTGGACCCCAGGCACTGTCGACCTGCATGGTTTCACCTCTTGAAAAGGCGACCCACCAGAACTCTGAGGCGATAACGGTGAAGAAGATCATCGAAGGCGTAAAGAACAGCAGGTACAGTGTCGCATCCACTGTCGCCTGTGTCTTTGCCGACCAGTTTCGATAGAGAAAGTCGGCGCGAATATGAACGCCGCGCATCAGGCCATAGCCCGCGGCCGCCATGAAGAGCACCCCGGCTATCATACGGCTGGTGTCATACACCCAGAGCGTGGGGCCTAGTCCAAGGGTTCGGGCGAGATTTTCGAACCCGGCATTTTGCAAGATCGCAAAGGAATTTCGTGAAATGACTTCGAGCACCACTACTACAATGAGCGGTACCATGAGCAGGGCAATAATCTGGCCCGCCCGGTAATTAATGACGTCAATCGCTGCGGTTATCGGGCGTTGCCAGGCAGTCATATCCTCTGGCGTTTCACCCGGTGCCTCGGCACGACGCTCCGCAATCAGTTCGTCCGGAATCTCGAGAGCTTCCGGATTTACTTCTTCTTCAGTCACGCCCTTACTCCGCCATTGTGTTTGTGCCCATTTTGGGCTCTTATTTATTTAGACGGGTCCACAAAAACCTGATGGAAACTTCAAAGCGAGGCCCTGACGGGCCTCGCTTTGAAGACTTTTTTATTCCAGTGTATCTGCGTGTGCGCGACCCAAACTTGCGTTTGAGGTTTGAGCACCAGACCAGAATGGTACTACGGTGTCCGCGAAATCCTTTTGGGACTGCCACACTTCTGCGAAGAACTCGTTTTCTGCCGCAGCGGCTTCGAGCGACTTCTTAGCGGCCGCCATGTATTCTGTGAAGTAATCCGCTGGAGTATCTTCCAGGATAACACCGTGATTATCAGTCAGATCTTTCAGCGCCTTACCGTTCTCATAGATTCGGTAGGACAAGGATTTTGACAGAGATGCGTTTGCCGCCACTTCCAGTGCTTTCTGCTCAATCGGGCTCAGCGATTTGTAGAAATCGCCATTCACATACATGTCCGCGTTCACGGTCACCTGGTGCAGACCCTGGAGGTAGTAGTGTTTTAGCACTTTATGAAAACCAAAGACGGAGTCAGGCTTGGGGCAACACCACTCGGCTGCGTCGATAGTGCCTTTCTCAAGCGCTGGCAGGATGTCGCCGCCGCCCATAGCAACCGCTGGAACACCGATTGCAGCGTATGCGGCACCAACCATGCCCGGAGGTGCACGGAAGCGTAATTTACGGAAGTCATCCATTGATTTGATAGGCTTTGGGAACCAGCCAAGTGCCTCAGGGCCTACTGGTTGTAGCATAAAACCTTTGATGTTCACGCCCATTTCATCCCACAGGCGGTCATATAGCTCCTTGCCACCGCCGTACTGGAACCAGCTCAGGAACGCAATGTTATCGAGACCTACACCGGCACCCGCAACAGGCGCCCCGAACAGGTTAGCCGCAACGTGCTTGCCACCCCAATAGTGTGTCCAGGCAAAGCCACCTTCAACGAGCCCCGCGTCGACAGCATCAATGATGTCTCGTGGTCCAACAACAGCGCCTGCCGGCAGTACTTCGACGGTGAGCGACCCACCGGTCAGTGCTGCGACGTCTTTACCGAACTCCTTCAACATAACGACTTCGTCAGCTGAGGTCGGTAGCACCGACTGGATACGTAAGACCTTGTCAGCCGCCATGGCAGGAGATGCCATGAGTGCCAAGGCCGCTGCACAGCCAGCGGCATATTTTAGTTTGATCATTTCTAGTCCTCTTGATGTAAGAAAGCCTTCGTTTTTTATGCGTCGCGAGGTTGAAGGCAGCGCCTCGGAACTTATTAGGCCGGCGGTCCGACCTAAGTTCAATGCCGGAAATGGATAAAACCTAAATTACAAAAATAGCTTAAATGAGACCCCCATTACCAATCGTACTGCTTTTCACAGTATTCTCCTTAATCATTTATTGTTATTCCGTAAGTCTTATATAAGAATCCTTATTGTGTTATAACCTAATTTATCCAGCGTGTCAAAACCGTCGAGAAACGAGTATCAGTAGGGCTCAGTTTGCGTCTAAATAACAGAAGAGCTGAAACACATTAAGTTCGTTCGCGATACCCTGAATACCAAACTTTATGAAGCCATTTCAGAACAAAGCCACCTAACAGATTTGCCAATTATCCTTAAACAAGAATATTTGTTCCATTTTAGAAGCGTTTATCACATCGTTGAGATGCCGATCCTCAATACAGCACAGCCTTGTTCGGTCTGACGCCAGAAAACAACCGGAACTCCAGTTCCAGGCATCAACCATAGTGCATAATTTCGTCCCCATCCTTCCCGGACCATGTCGCTAACCGCCTCAGTTCCCCTAACAGTAATCCCCCAATACCTTGGTTATTTATCGAAGACTGGGTTTATAGTGCCCTATACGCTTAAACCAGAATATTGATCGGCATCTATCTTCACAATTGGCTCCCTGAAACCTTCGCTAGCATCGAATTATGTCGCTTGACCAGTTAATCATGCTCGATCCAGTAGCCTGTTACAATTCGATACCATTTGGAAAAAATTGGGACAAAATTGACTCTCACACAAGGTCGACTGCAGTCTGTGCCGATTCTGCATCAACGTAGAATTGCGCCAAACTAAATACCGGGGGACATAAATTGACATCAGCAACCCTTGCTGCCCAACTCGATACAATTCCGAAACTGCTTGCACGAAACGCAACGACATTCGGCGACAAACCCGCAAGTCGAGAAAAAGAGTTTGGAATTTGGCAAAGTTGGAACTGGGCGGAAGTTCATGCCAATGTTGAGGAAATCGCTCTTGGAATGTTGGCAATCGGGGTCAAAGCCGGGGATCACATTGTGATCGTCGGCAAAAACAGACCTGCGCTTTATTGGTCTATGGTTGCGGCTCAGTCAGTCGGCGCGGTGCCTGTGCCTCTCTATCAAGATGCGGTTGCTGAAGAGATGGCCTATGCGCTTGATCATTGCGGCGCCAAGTTTGTCATTGTTGAAAATCAAGAGCAAGTTGACAAGATTTTTGAAATTCAGGGTCAGGCTGAATCGATTAAAAAGATTATGTATCTGGATTCACGCGGCCTGCGAAAGTACGACCACAGGAACTTACATTCTTTTGAAGACATCCGTACTCTTGGCAAAGAAGATCAAAGTAGGCTGCAGAGCATGCTGGCAGAACGCCAGAAAGTCCAAAATTATGACACGACTTGCGTCATGCTTTACACTTCTGGAACGACCGGCAAGCCCAAGGGTGTCGTTCTTTCCAATCGCAATATAATTGAAAGTGCGAAATCATCCTCTGAATTTGATGATTTGAAAGTCGGAGATTCTGTTCTGGCCTATCTTCCAATGGCCTGGGTCGGAGATTTCATTTTCTCAATAGGTCAGTGCTATTGGGCAGGGTTTTGCGTTTCTTGCCCAGAAAGCGAAGAGACTATGCAAAATGACTTGCGGGAAATCGGCCCAAGTTACTTTTTTGCGCCGCCAAGGTTTTTTGAAACCGTGCTGACAGCCGTAATGATCCGCATGGAAGACGCGTCCAAAACGAAACGTCGGATGTTCAAATTTTTTATGGCTGTGGCAAAAAAAGTCGGGCCCGATCTTTTGGATGGAAAGCCGGTAGGATTTATGGATCGGTTGAAATACCGGCTTGGTACAATACTGGTTTATGGACCGCTGAAAAACAGAATGGGCATGACCCGCGTGCGGGTAGGTTACACGGCGGGTGAGGCTATCGGTCCGGAAATATTTGAATTTTACCGGTCACTTGGCATTAATCTAAAGCAACTGTACGGACAGACAGAAGCAAGTGTATTCATCACGCTTCAGCCAGACGGTGAAGTAAGACCAGATACCGTTGGCGTACCTGGACCCGGGGTTGAAATTAAAATTGATGACGACGGCGAGGTTCATTATCGCTCGCCGGGCGTCTTTATTGAATACTTCAAAAACCCCGAAAGTACGGCCTCAACGAAAGATCCTGATGGATGGGTTGCGACTGGCGATGCTGGGTTTATTGAAGACGACACTGGGCATTTACGTATCATAGACCGGGCAAAGGACGTAGGGAAAATGGCCGACGGCAGTCTATTCGCACCAAAATATGTTGAGAACAAACTGAAGTTTTATCCAAATATCCTGGAAGCCGTAGTGTTTGGTGCCGATACAGCTTCTTGTACCGCTTTTATCAACATAGATATTTCGGCCGTAGGTAACTGGGCCGAACGCAACAACATTGCTTACGGCTCCTATCAGGAACTTGCGGGCCACGAACGTGTGCTTGATATCATCAGCGGGCATGTCAAAGAGGCGAACCAGTCAATCGCCAGTGATCCGATGTTATCGGGCTGCCAAGTGCACAGATTCCTTGTTTTACACAAAGAACTTGACGCCGACGATGGCGAGATGACGCGAACACGTAAAGTCAGAAGACGGATTATCGGCGAGAAGTATAACGATTTAATCAAGGCGTTGAACAACGGCTCAAAAGAAGTTTTTACCGAAACAGAAGTTACGTATGAAGATGGCCGCAAGGGATCAATCTCGGCGACGCTACAAATTCGGGATGTTGAGGTTGTTGCGCGAAAGGCCAAAGCAGCATGAGTTTAGACCAATCCACACAAACCGCTGATGGCCGCACAATTGGCGGACCGATTATGGAAGTCAAAGACATCTCTTTGAAATTTGGTGGTGTTACTGCGATTAAGAATATCTCATTTGATATAAACGAAGGCGAAATCCGCGCGATCATCGGGCCAAACGGCGCCGGAAAAACGTCGATGCTCAACGTCATTAACGGTTTTTATCATCCTCAAGAGGGACAGATTGTTTTTCGCGGTGAAGCCCGGACGGCAATGCGGCCGTATGTTGCTGCAAGTCAGGGAATTTCCCGCACATTTCAAAATGTTGCGCTGTTTGAGGGCATGTCCACACTAGATAATATTATGGCTGGTCGAACTCTGAAAATGAAGAAGAATTTCTTTTGGCAGATGCTGCGGTTTGGCCCGGCGGAAGTTGAGGAATTTGAACATCGAAAGGTTGTCGAAGAAATCATTGATTTCCTTGAAATTCAAGCCATTCGGAAAACACCAGTAGGGCAGTTGCCGTACGGGTTGCAAAAACGCGTCGAGCTCGGGCGGGCGCTTGCCGCTGAGCCGTCCCTTTTGCTGCTAGATGAGCCCATGGCAGGTATGAACGTTGAAGAAAAAGAAGATATGAGCCGGTTTATCTTAGATGTGAACGACCAGTTCGGCACAACGATTGCATTGATAGAACATGACATGGCTGTTGTGATGGATATCGCTGACCGTGTTGTTGTTCTGGATTACGGTCAAAAAATTGCCGACGGGCTACCCGCCGAAGTCCAAGCCAACCAAGATGTAATTGACGCTTATCTGGGGGTGGCGCACTGATGGATTTTTTATACGATATTTTCGCTGACCCGTTCGTTCAAATGGTTGGAATGCCCGACTTTTTTGTTCAGGTCCTTTGGGAGGGTTTTGTTACCGGCACCCTCTATGCATTGATTGCTCTGGGTTTTGTTTTGATATTCAAAGCGTCGGGGGTATTTAATTTTGCCCAAGGCATCATGGTGGTTTTCGCTGCACTTACTTTGGTAGGGCTATACCAAGCGGGCGTACCAGCTCTTTTGGCGCTCATCCTTTCTCTTGGAGTTATGGGAGCGTTGGCGGTCTCTGTCGAGCGACTGGTTTTGCGACATCTGGTTAATCAGCCCGACATCATTCTTTTCATGGCGACGATCGGCCTGTCTTATTTTTTAATCGGATTTGGAGAGTTCATATTCGGTGGTGAGACAAAATCTATGATTACGTCTGAACTGGGGCTTCCTACTGGTTCCAGCGTTGTTGATTTTGCAGGTGGAATTGTGATTTTTCAGCATATCGACATTGCTGCCGTGGTCATTGCGGGAATTCTTGTCACCAGTCTTGCATTGTTTTTCAGCAAATCTCGTATCGGTCGAGCGTTGCGTGCAGTTGCGGATGACCATCAAGCGGCACTGTCCGTCGGTATTTCGTTGAACCAAATTTGGGTGATCGTTTGGTTTGCAGCCGGCATAGTTGCTCTGGCAACGGGGATCATGTGGGGTGCGCGTTCTGACGTTTCTTTCGCGCTTCAAATTGTTGCTTTAAAGGCGCTACCGGTTTTGATTTTAGGCGGATTTACTTCAGTTCCAGGTGCCATCGTCGGTGGATTGATCATCGGGTTTGGTGAAAAGATATTTGAAGTTTACTGGGGTGGGCTACTTGGCGGCGGTGTTGAAGGCTGGTTTGCCTATGTCATTGCGCTGATCTTCCTGCTTTTCCGACCCCAAGGCCTGTTTGGCGAAAAAATCATCGAGAGGATATAGCGCTATGATTTATCGCGAAAACGGGCAGTTCAAAACAAATTACAAAGCCGACAACTCTATTTTTCCGATCCTGCAAGATCGGATAGCGATTATTTTTTACTTGTTTGTCGCCTTTATCGTCATTCCGATTTTTGGGTCAGATTTTTTCATAAACTCCATGATGATCCCGTTTTTGATCTTTGCGCTGGCAGCCATCGGATTGAATATTTTAACTGGCTTCACAGGGCAAATATCGCTTGGAACAGGCGCGTTTATGGGAGTTGGAGCCTACTCCTGTTATAAGCTGGTCACCATATTTCCCGACACCAACGTTATTTTTCTCATAGTAATTTCAGGGTTTTTCAGTGCGGCCATCGGCATGGTATTTGGCCTGCCGTCGTTACGGATCAAGGGATTTTACCTTGTGGTGACAACCCTTGCTGCCCAGTTCTTTTTGGAGTGGTGCTTTATTCGCATTGAGTGGCTTTACAACTACAACACGTCAGGTGCGATCGAAGTTCCTCGGCGTGAAGTTTTTAATGTAATTGTCACAGGACCAGAGGCCACCGCGGTCACTCAGTATCTGGTTGTTTTGAGTATCGTTGTTGCGATGACCTGGATTGCCTCTAACCTTATTCATGGCCGAATTGGCAGGTCGTGGATGATGATCCGTGACATGGATATTGCAGCCGAACTCATGGGGGTTCGTCCACTTTATGCCAAATTATCGGCTTTTGCAGTTTCTTCGTTTTACGCGGGCGTTGCTGGCGCAATGATGGTGTTTATGTGGCTTGGGGCGGCTGAAGTTGAAAGTTTTGATGTCAATCACTCGTTTCTCATTTTGTTTATGGTCATCATCGGTGGGCTTGGCAGTATTAAAGGGTCGTTCCTTGGCGCTGCTTTTATCTGGATGTTGCCCGTTGTTCTAAGAGCATTTCCAAAAGCTCTTGGGCTGGATGTTCCGGTTGCCACGGTTGAGCACGTCAATTTCATGATTATTGGCGGGCTGATCATCTTTTTCCTTATCATAGAACCGAACGGGTTGGCCCGTATTTGGGCATTGTTAAAACAGAAATTACGCGTGTGGCCTTTTCCATATTAGGCTGCTGTCAAAATTGGTCAGGGATGAAACCACCTCGGCCCAAAAAAGCAAGACTGGTTTCAATATCGTGAAGCAAGCAACAGTTGGGTTGCTTGCATAACTTGGGAGGAACAGAAATGTTCAAGAAAGTAACGACAGGGGCGGTTGCACTAGCAATCGTATCAACTCTGCAGATTGTACCGGTAAGCGCGCAAGAAACGCTATATGTACCGTTGCTGACATATCGTACTGGTCCATTTGCCGGTGGTGGTATTCCTATCGCCAATGGCTCGGCTGATTACTATGCGATGCTTAACGAGCGCGACGGTGGTATTGGTGGCCTGAAAATTGTCACTGAAGAGTGCGAAACAAGCTACAACTCACAAAAAGGCGTTGAGTGTTATGAAGCCACCAAGGGCAACGGCGCTCTTGTTTATAACCCATACTCAACCGGCATTACGCTTCAGCTTATTCCAAAAGCTCCAGTTGACCAAATTCCGGTGCTGTCGATGGGCTACGGTCTTTCTGCTGTTGCTGTAGGTGAAAAGTTCCCTTGGACCTTTAACTATCCTGCGTCTTATTGGGACCAAATGTCTTCGATTATCAGCTTTATTGATACTCAAGACGGCGGCATCAAAGGTAAGAAAGTCGGATTTATCTACCTTGATGTTGGATACGGCAAAGAGCCTATTCCACTATTGGAATCACTGTCAGAATCCATGGGCTTTGAAGTTGTGAAGTTCCCGGTTGCTGGTAAAGAAATGCAGACGCAATCATCGCATTGGCTGAACGTTCGTAAAGAAAATCCTGATTGGATGATCATGTGGGGCTGGGGTGCGATGAACCCAACCGCGATCAAAGAAGCGGCCAAAATCAAGTACCCAATGGATCACTTCATTGGCAACTGGTGGTCAGGCGCTGATGTTGATCTAAAACCGGCTGGCGAAGCTGGCAAAGGGTACCGTTCAGCTAATATGGCTGCATCGGGCACGCATTTCCAAGCACTTCAAGACGTCATTAAGTATGTTGTTGAACCTGGAAACAGTCAGGCAGATCCCGACACAGTCGGAAGCGTTCTTTACAACCGTGGTCTCTATAACTCGGTTGTTGTTGCAGAAGCCATTCGCACTGCGCAGGAAATTGCGGGTCACGCAAACATTACTGGCGCAGAAATGCGCGCTGGTCTTGAAGCACTTGATCTTACTACTGAGCGTCTGGCCGAACTGGGCCTTGCTGACTTTACTGCTCCGATCAAAGCAACATGCGAAAACCATGGTAGCGGCGGTTCGATCTTCATGCAGCAGTGGGATGGATCAAAATGGGTTAAAACATCCGATTTGATTGCGCCGATGACAGATCTGGTGCGTGCAGAACTAGAAGCTGCTGCTGATCAGTACGTGTCAGACAAGCCTAATTGGAAAACCCAATCCTGTAACTAAGTCGGATCAATAAAAGTGGCCAACCCCTTCATTGGGGTTGGCCACCCGAACGATCATTTTTAGCATGGAAGCACGAAATGAGTATGTCTGAAGAAACTCAAACAAGCCAAGACTGCCTGCTTGAAGTGAATAATATTGAAGTTCTTTATAATCACGTCATTTTGGCCCTAAAGGGCGTCAGCCTCTCCCTTCAAGAAGGCGGAATTACAACCATTCTGGGCGGCAACGGCGCTGGGAAAACAACTACTTTAAAGGCCATTTCAAATCTTCTTCACTCCGAAAGAGGCGAAGTTACCAAAGGTGTAATTTCGTATCGAGGAGAACCAATTGCTGATCTCAACCCGGCCGCACTTGTCAAAAAGGGCGTAATCCAGGTGATGGAAGGTCGGCATTGTTTTGAGCATCTGACCGTTGAAGAAAACTTGCTGACAGGTGCATTCACCCGAAAGGATGGAAGCGGTGCTATCAGCAGCGACATCGATCTGGTTTATTCATATTTTCCTCGCCTCAAAGAAAGGCGGAAAAGTCTTGCCGGGTATATCTCCGGTGGCGAACAGCAGATGTGTGCCGTTGGTCGCGCGCTGATGAGCCGCCCAGAGACGATTTTACTAGATGAACCGTCTATGGGCCTGGCGCCACAGCTTGTTGAAGAGATTTTTGATATCATCAAGGACCTCAACGAAAAAGAAAAAGTGTCCTTCCTGTTGGCCGAGCAAAATACCAGCGTGGCACTGCGTTATGCCCACCACGGCTATATTTTGGAGAGCGGACGCGTGGTTATGGATGGACCGGCGGAGGAGTTGGCCCAAAATCCTGACGTTAAGGAATTTTATCTTGGCATCTCGGATGAAGGTCGGAAGTCATTTCGTGACACACGGTCGTATCGGCGCCGCAAGCGCTGGCTAAATTAGGACATAATTTATGGGCCGTTAATGGGCCGGCAGAATGCAAGGAAAACGCAGTTGCGAGAGCTCGGAATTGATTTGGGAACGAACTGAATGTCGGATTTTCTAAACAATCTGGAAGGACGATCTTCTGATCAGCGGGATCAGGACATTGCGATGGCGTTACCCCAGCAAATCGCTTTAGCTCAGGCACGTGCCACAGGTTTTTCAGATCATTTAAAAGGTGTTTCGCCACGCGGTATTTTGTCCGCAGCCGATTTGGCCAAATTGCCAGTTTTGCGCAAATCTGACATTGGCCAGGCCCAATCAAAAAACCCGCCATTTGGAGGTTTTACAACAAAGCCTGCTAACAAATTTCGACACGTGTTTCAGTCTCCGGGTCCAATCTATGAGCCTGGAGAAATATCTGACGACTGGTGGCGAATGGCACGGTTCTTGAACGCGTGTGGCGTAACCGAAAACGACATTGTTCAGAACTGCTTTTCATATCACATGACGCCTGCTGGCATGATTTTCGAAAGCGGGGCGCATGCCATAGGGGCAACAGTATTTCCGGCGGGTACAGGGCAAACCGAATTGCAGGTGCGAGCGGCCCGTGCATTAGGTGTTACAGCCTATGCCGGCACACCGGATTATCTAAAAACAATCCTGGACCGCGCCGATGAGATGGGTGTTGATCTTTCAGGGATCACTAAGGCAGGCGTCGGCGGAGGCGCATTATTTCCGTCGCTGCGTCAGGAATATGCTGAACGGGGTATTAGGTGTCTTCAGTGTTATGCTACGGCAGACGTTGGCAATATTGCCTACGAGTCCTCTGCAATGGAGGGCATGATCGTTGACGAAGGCGTTGTTATTGAGATCGTGACGCCGGGCACTGGAAACCCAGTCGCTGAGGGCGACGTTGGCGAAGTGCTTGTGACAACACTCAACACGGATTACCCCCTTATCAGATTTGCAACCGGCGATATGTCGGCGGTTCTACCCGGGCAAAGCCCCTGCGGACGAACGAATATGCGGATAAAGGGCTGGATGGGCCGCGCGGACCAGACAACTAAAATTAAGGGTATGTTCGTTCGGCCCGAGCAGGTCGCAGCTTTGGTTGCTAAAAACGACTCAATAACCAAGGCACGTGTGATCGTCAGCCGTGAAAACGAGAGCGATATCATGACTGTTCAGGTTGAAAGTGAGAAGCAGGGTTCACAGGATATTGAGGCAAGCGTACTTGAGACTCTGAAAATGCGTGGCACTGTGATCGTCATGAAGCCAGGCTCTTTGCCTAACGATGGCAAAGTCATCGAAGATCAAAGGAGCTATGAATAGCGAGGGGGTGTTCATGCCGCAATTTTTCAAAAGCCTATTCGCAGCACCTGCTCTTTTATTCCTGATTTCGCTTCCGCTTTTCGCTCAGTATTTGTCACTGGTAATCGGGAACAAATCTTACCGTCACGCGGGATGGATGTAGGAAGCCGAGACGGCGCTAAATTCTGAGACCAAGCTTAGCAACATAGGTTTTACCGTTGTTTCCAGTCGCGACATGGATCACCTAAAAACGCGGCAAGCTTTTGGAAGAGTTTGTTGATCGACTGCCGGACGCCGGAGCTATTGTTGTGCTGCTGAGTGACCATTTTGTTCACGCAGACCATTTGTCGGCCCGCAATGCCTTTCGACCGAATCATAGATGTGCGAATCGGTCATCTGCGGCGCCGACTGTCAAAACGTGTGACTGATGGCAAACAACTGCTTAAGACGGTGTGCGGTGCCGGCTATATGCTAGCCAGTGAGGTAACCTACAAGGGCCCGGTAGTCTGATGGGTAGTTCTTAATGGTCCGGCTTGGCTTTGGCTAAAGCGCCCAGCCAAAGCCTACAGGCCCTGATCTTTGCTGATTAGTCGGGCAAGCCCGCCTGATATAACGCCTTCCTAGAAGCCTTTCTAGAATGGAATGTCATCGTCAAAATCACCATCTTGACCTCCACTCCCACTCCCACTCCCACTGGCCGGCGCTGCCTCAGCCTGACTGTAGTCAGGCGGTGGGCCGCCCTGCGAATCGCCACCACTGCGGCCTCCCAGGAAGGTCATATCCCTCGCAACAATATCGGTTGACCATCGATCAACGCCCTCTTTATCCTGATATTTAGTCGTCTGAAGCCTGCCTTCTATATAAACCTGCGATCCTTTCTTTAAATACTCGCCTGCAAGCTCTGCCAGCCTGCCAAAAAGCTTGACCCGATGCCACTCTGTTTTTTCCTGTTGTTCTCCCGTGTTCTTGTCCTTCCACCTTTCGGAGGTCGCAATAGAAATACTGGCGAACGCATTGCCATTTGCTGAATAGCGAATCTCAGGATCCCGCCCCAGATTCCCAACAATAATCGCTTTGTTAACCCCTGCCATTTTTCACACCCCTTTATATGCTACAACAAATCTGTCGGGGCATGGATCCGGTCACAGTACTAAAAATTGTTGCCCGATCCTGCTCCCGCCACTCGATCAGGCGAGTATACCGCTGTTTCTACCCCCCGTTGGTGTGCGAATTACCCTTGACTTTTTGCACAACTATTATTGGCAGAACATCCACTACAGGAATGAACACACATCAAATACACCACCAGCAAAGTTGCAGCTCCTATCGATCAAATCTATCCAGCAACCGCTTTTTTCGAGTTCAATTGACAGTCACAAATAGAATCCGCCAGTATAGGCCCCAGCACGGACAGAAAAAAATGAATGCCGAGCTAATTCACAGCCATCGGCTAATATCAGTTTAAGAAAGGAGACATACATGAGCGACGATGTCGCTGTTGAGGCCAGTGGTGTCTCGAAAATCTTCGGAGCATCGACAGATCAGGAAGTTAGGGCTCTGGATCATGTTTCTGTCTCGATAGCCCAGAACGAATTCTTCACCCTGCTTGGGCCGTCAGGCTGCGGCAAAACGACCCTGCTGCGATTGATTGCGGGGTTCGAGCACCCAACCGATGGTGCAATCTTGCTCGAAGGTAAGGACATCAGTGCCTTGCCACCGTTTCAAAGACCGGTTAACACCGTTTTTCAGAACTATGCCCTTTTCCCGCATATGACGGTTGCGCAGAACATCGGCTTTGGTCTGGAGATGCAGGGGCAATCTAAAGACGAAGTGGCAAATACCGTTGGCGCAATGCTGGTCCTCGTCAAGATGGAGAACCTCAAGAACCGGCGCATAGATCAGATATCCGGTGGACAGCAGCAGCGGGTGGCGCTGGCACGGGCACTCGCGCCACGTCCTAAAGTCCTACTGTTAGACGAGCCACTTTCCGCGCTCGACCTGAAACTCCGAAAAGAGATGCAGGTTGAACTCAAACGACTACAACATGAAACAGGTATCACCTTCATCTTCGTCACTCACGATCAAGAAGAGGCGCTGACCATGTCTGATCGGGTCGCCGTCATGAACGAAGGCAGGATTCTGCAGGTCGGCGCACCACATGAGATCTATAACCGGCCCAACGATCGGTTCGTCGCCGACTTCATTGGCGACACCAACTTCATGCCGGCTGAAGTTATTGAACACGATGAGAGTGAGGTTCGGGTACGACTACCGAGCGGTATCGAGATAACAGTCCCTGCGCCGCCAGGCCTGCCTCAGGGCAGCGAGGTCACGCTTGCCATACGGCCGGAACAAGCACGCATCGTCACTGACAGCGATGCCATATCGATTCAAGGTTCTTTGACCGATGAAATCTATATCGGCACCGATACCCAGTACCGTGTCGACATTGGGATAGACTCGCCCTTCGTTGTCCGGGTACAGAATGCCAATGGTGAAACAGCCCGTATTCCGCTAGGCACTAAGGTCGGTATCGCGATTGACCCAAGGACGATACAGATTCTTCAGGACTGAGCTATGAGCGCCGAGCAGGACAGCAGTACCAAGTCTTTCGAGAGCCTCGAAGCGCAGGCGTACCAGTTAGAGGTCCGTCGGAATCTGCTGCTTTCCACACCGGCATTGATCGTTCTTTTCTGTGCTGCGTCTGGGCCTTTGCTCATCATGCTGGTCTTTTCCTTTCTGACGCCGGGCGACTACGGAGGCATCAAATGGCAGTTCTCCACTGAGGCGTGGTTCCAGGTCGCCTTTTACCAGGATATCTTTGATGAGACTGTATCCATCGCAGACGCCCACCTCTCGATCTTCTGGCGCTCGGTCAAGCTGTCGTTCCTGACGACTCTGGTGGCTTTTGTGCTGGGCTTTCCCACCGCCTACTTTATTGCGACCCGATCACCGGAGACACGCAATCTCTGGCTCTTTCTGGTGACGATTCCGTTCTGGACAAACCTGCTGATCCGTACCTTCGCGATTCTTGAAATCATCCGTAACCAGGGTCTTGTGAACAATGTTCTCATTGCACTTGGAGTGATCGATCAACCACTCGACATGCTTTACACCGACATCGCGATCCTGCTCGGCATGACATACGTGTATATCCCGCTCATGATCCTGCCGATCTATGCCTCGATGGAGCGCTTTGATTTCCAGCTGGTCGAAGCAGCTTATGATCTGTACGCGACACGCTGGCGGGTTCTGGTTCGCGTCATTGTGCCTCTGGTT
>JAAZZE010000052.1 GCA_014239255.1 Gammaproteobacteria bacterium | reverse complement strand
AACTCGGAGGGCAGGAATTAAACCTGTCCTCGGATGTGGATCTGGTGTTTGCCTACCGGGAAAGTGGCCAGACTGATGGCACCAAAAGCATCAGTAACCACGAATTCTTTATTAAGGTTGGACAAATCCTGATCGCCATTTTGGAAAGTCCCTCGGCCGCGGGTATCGTCTTTAGAACCGACATGAGATTACGCCCCAATGGCGACAGCGGTCCACTGGCCCTGTCCTTCGACGCTATGGATCACTACTTTGTAACCCATGGCCGTGATTGGGAACGTTATGCCTTGATCAAGGCGCGCTCGGTCGCTGGAGATGTCGATGCAGGAGTCACATTGCTCGACAACCTGCGACCCTTTGTATACCGAAAGTATCTGGATTTTGGCGCGTTTGAAGCCATAAGGAAAATGAAAGCACTGATTGAGCGCCAATTGATACGTCAGGATCTGAAAGATAACGTCAAACTTGGGCGCGGCGGTATCCGCGAAATTGAGTTTGCGGTACAGAGCCACCAACTGATCTATGGCGGGCGCAACCCCGACCTGCAGACGCCAAGCTTCTATACAGCCCTCGCAGCACTGGAATACGCTGGCATCTTCGAACCAGACGAATGCCAAATGCTGCGAGACCACTACGGCTTTTTACGCACTCTGGAACATCGCCTGCAGATCATGGACGATGCCCAGACCCACACAGTTCCGATCAACTCGCTCGACCGGGAGCGTATTGCCCTGTCCATAGGCTGCAACAGCACAGAGGGTTTCAACTCCAAGCTAGCTACCGTCAACGATAGTGTCCACGAGTTGTTCCAGGCAGTATTCCGTCAGAGCGGCCCGGGAGAAGATGAAGACAGCGATTCAATGGCCGGCGATCTGTGGCACGCCACTGTGGATACTAAGACAGGGATTGCCCAACTGGCTACGCTGGGATTCACCGAAACCGAACGAGTGCACCGGTTATTGGCCAACACGCGACGCAGCCGCTTTTACCAGTCCTTCTCACGAGAGGGGCGCGAACGTCTGGACAAACTGATGCCTGCCGTCCTGCGCGTCTGTGGCCAGGCTGACGATCCTGATACCGCCATTACCCGATTGCTGTTCGTTATCGAGTCAATCGGTCGCCGATCCGCTTACCTGGCTCTGCTTGGAGAAAACCCCCTCGCCCTGAAACAGCTGGTGCGCCTGGTGGGCGCTTCCAGTGAAATCAGTCACTGGATCGGGAAACACCCGGTCATACTGGATGAGTTACTGGATCCGATCGTGGGATTCCAGTTACAGGATCATCATGCAATTGAGGTCGAACTGCGGCGCAAGCTCGATCGCGGTGACCAATCCGACCTTGAGGTCATCATGGATCGGTTGCGAGAATACCGTCAAGGCTACAGCCTGCGCGTCGCCGCAGCAGAAATTGCGCAACTGATTGATATCGACGTCGTTTCCAAGTCGCTCAGCGCACTGGCCCAGGCGCTGTTATGCCAGGCACTGACACACGCCGTCAGCACACTCGATCGGGTCAGCGCCCCTGACCAGGTTCCAGACCTTGGCATTATTGCCTACGGCAAACTCGGCAGCATGGAACTGGGCTACAACTCTGATCTGGATATCGTATTTGTCTACGATCAACCGAGTGATGAAAATGCAGCCCGAGCTGGAGAGAGGCGTCATTATTTTGGCCGGCTGGCGCGGCGATTGACGCATATTCTCACCACTCGCACTGCCGCGGGCGAAGTCTACGCCATTGATACGCGATTAAGACCGAGCGGCCGTTCCGGGACACTGGTCACCCCTTTGCCCGCCTATCATGAATACCTACGCGACACGGCGTGGACCTGGGAACACCAGGCTCTAGTGCGGGCGCGGTTGGTGGCCGGCAGCGAAACTCTAAAAAGACGTTTTGAAACGGTTCGACGTGACATCTTATGCCAGCCCAGAGATGCCGCAACGCTCCAAGAGGCGGTCCGAAACATGCGTCAGCGAATGCGGGACAATCGCCCCGTAACGAAAGAGCCAGGGGTCGATTTCAAACACGGTACGGGCGGGCTGGTAGACATCGAGTTTCTTTGTCAGTACCTGGTACTACGCCATGCAGCAGCCGACCAGGAACTCACAACTTTCCGAACTAACGCTGCCCTCATCAAGCGTCTAGCCGATACACAAAAAATTGAGATCGCAGAGGCTGATACGCTAGCCCAGGTACTACGGCTGTACCTGGCTCGGGAACATACACTCAAACTGAGCCGGCAGCCCGCGCTCGTAGGCGTTGGCGAGTATGTCGCTGAACGCAAAGCGATCAATGACTTGTGGCGTAAGTATCTTGATCCCGATCAGCGCGATGGATGACCGAAGTGCTAATGGTGCGCCGGGTCGTGGCCAGCCACAGCCCTAGCCCAAGACGATGGGCTAGAATCTCCCCTGATTTCAACCTACCCTACATCAGCGATGTCCAACCGCCCCACTATTGCCCTGGTGATTGGCTCTTTTCACAAAAATGCCTGCGAAACCATGGTCAGCGCAGCACTGGCCGCCGCGACGGAGGCAGGACTAGATGTATGCGAACAGGTATGGGTTCCAGGCTCAATGGAAAAACCACTTGCGGTGAAACGGCTGCTGACCCGCAATAACATCGACGGCGCAGTCGTGCTCGGCATTATCGAGCGCGGTGAAACGGCACACGGGCGGGTCATGGGTCAGGCAGTCATCCAGGCACTGATTGGGCTACAACTGGAAACCGGGAAACCAGTTGGCATAGGCATTTTGGGTCCAGAGATATTGCCGGACCAGATTCCGCTGCGGCTTGCGCCCTATGCCAGGGACGCGGTGCGCGCCGTGTGCGCTATGCTGGCTGAGTGATGCGCAGCCAAGACGCACTGTGACGCACCCCTCACTGTTCTGTAATAATTCAGCATCTGAGCGTAGCGTACGCTCAAATAGATTGACTTGGGTACCATAGGAAAACGTGATGTCATTTTCAGATCGTGATGGAAGTATCTGGTTCGATGGGGCAATGGTCCCCTGGCGTGAGGCTAAGGTTCATGTACTGACACACAGCCTGCACTACGGACTCGGCGTGTTTGAAGGTGTGCGCGCCTACGAGACTGATCGCGGCACAGCCATCTTCCGTCTTGCCGACCACACCGAACGCTTCTTCCGCTCGGCTCATATCCTTGGCATGAAAATGCCCTACGATAACGATACCCTTAACGCAGCCCAGGTTGCTGTAGTTCAGGAAAACGGTCTGGCCAGTGCTTATCTGAGACCACTGGCCTTTTACGGATCGGAAGGCATGGGCATTCGCGCAGACATGCTAAAAACCCATATTGCCATCGCAACATGGGAATGGGGCACCTACCTTGGCGAAGATGGCCTAAAAAACGGTATTCGTGTGCGCACTTCTTCTTTTACCCGCCACCACGTCAACATCACTATGTGCCGCGCCAAAGCGTGTGGTAACTACATCAATTCAATACTAGCCCTGCAGGAAGCACTTTCCGGTGGGGCGGATGAAGCGCTGATGCTGGACACCGAGGGCTACGTAACGGAAGGTACCGGGGAAAATATCTTTGTCGTACGCAACGGTGTGGTCTATACGCCTGACCTGAGTTCTGCGCTCGAGGGCATTACCCGCGATACGGTAATCCGTCTGATCGATGAGGCAGGCCTGGATCTGGTAGAGAAACGGATTACCCGTGACGAGGTGTACGTGGCGGATGAAGCCTTCTTCACTGGTACCGCAGCGGAGGTCACCCCTATTCGGGAATTGGATGGGCGCAGTATCGGTAACGGTGGCCGCGGCCCTGTGACCGAACAATTACAGGCAAGTTATTTCGACTGCGTGCACGGCCGCGATCCAAAACACGATGACTGGCTCACTTTTGTCTGATCAACCAGTAATGAGCAACTCCAACCCATCCCAAGCCAATACCGCAAAGACGCAAAAAACGCGCCAGATCAGCCCTGATAGCTTGCCGTTGCATTGCCCCACAGCGGATATGGAGTTGTGGAACCAGCATCCCCGAGTCTATCTGCCGATTACACCGGGCAACACCGCACTTTGTCCGTACTGCGGCACCCGCTTTCACCTGTCTGATAACACAGCCTGACGGTAACGGGCTCAACCAACTCTGCCACCGGGCAATGCGTGAGATAGGTTCTGCTCCTCGGATCCTGGTGATCGGCCCTGCCTGGGTAGGCGACATGGTCATGGCGCAAAGCCTTTTCAAGGTGCTCAAAACCCGTCAGCCCAAGGCCTGGCTCTGCGTGACTGCCCCAGCTTTTACGGCTCAGCTCGCTACGCGCATGCCCGAGGTGGATGAAGTAATTGAAATCCCTTTTCATCACGGCAAGCTGCAGCTGAACGAACGTTACCGACTCGGGCATTCGCTGCGAGCACGGCACTTTGATCGCGCTATCATCCTGCCGGGCTCAACCAAGGCAGCGTTGTTGCCTTTTTTTGCCCGAATCCCGGTACGCAGTGGCTACCGCGGTGAGCCTCGCCGGGGCCTGGTCAATGACCTGCGTACTAAGCCAATCGGTAAGAAGAGCCATATGGCTGCACAATTTGTGCAACTGGGATTGATGCCCGGTGAACCGCTCGTCTCACGCTACCCGGCCCCCCAGCTGACTACCCAGCCACAGGCCACACCCAATATCATGGCCAGCCTTAACCTCAAAGCCCTGGATAATCCGATCCTGGCACTTTGCCCGGGGGCTGAGTACGGCCCCGCCAAGTGCTGGCCATCTCATCATTTCGCTGCTTTGGCAAATCACTATCTGGAGCAGGGCTGGCAAATCTGGCTAGTCGGCAGCAACAAAGACCAGTCAATGGCGCAAGCAATCATTCACAGCTGTAAAGCCCAAGATCGCTGTCTGAATCTTGCGGGCCGCACCAGCCTCCTGCAAGCAGTAGACCTGCTGGCACAGGCTCGGGCTGTAGTCAGCAATGACTCTGGCCTGATGCACGTCGCTGCCGCCACCGGCAGACCCGTAGCCGGTATTTTTGGATCTTCCAGCCCCCAGCATACCCCGCCACTCAGCAACCGTGCCCAGGCTGTCTCTCTGGAGCTTCCCTGCCAGCCCTGTTTTGCACGTCAATGCCCATTGGGTCACTTAGACTGTATGGAAAAACTGGCGCCGTGGCAGGTCATCGATACTCTAGAGAGTCTGTTGGCCGAACCACACACAGCACTGGCCGATATAATCTCGCCCAACTCCTTCTAGTGAGGTGCCCGTGAGCGCCCATCCCCTTACTGTCCTGGTAACCGGCGGTGCCGGCTATATCGGCTCCCATACAACCCACCAGTTACTGGCTGCGGGTCACCGAGTCAGCGTAATCGACACACTGTACAGTGGTCATCGCTGGGCTATTCCAGATGAAGTGGATTTTCACCAACTGGATGCCGGTGACAGTGATGCCGTGACAGCTCTGATGCACGCGCGGCGCTTCGATGCTGTGATCCATTTTGCGGGTCACATCGTAGTCCCCGAATCAGTTTCTAACCCAGCCAAGTATTATCAAAACAACGTGGTCGGATCACTGAAGCTCATCGAAAGCTGTCAGCAAGCTGGGGTTGGGTGTTTTATTTTCTCCTCCAGTGCGGCCGTTTATGGTAACCCACAGACGATTCCTGTTAACGAAAATGCCCCAGTCAACCCAATCAATCCTTATGGGCGCACCAAACTCATAACCGAATGGACGCTCGCGGATCTTGCCCGGCGCCAAGATTCTGGCCCGGCACTGCGTTATATCGCTTTACGTTACTTCAATGTTGCCGGCGCCCGCCTGGACGGCAGATTAGGGCAGGCCACACCAGAGGCAACCCACCTGATCAAAGTAGCCTGCGAGGCCGCCTGTGGGCAGCGCGAAACGGTATCGATTTTCGGTACCGACTATGACACTGCCGACGGAACCTGCATCCGTGACTACATCCACGTTGAGGATCTTGCGAACGCGCATCTGCAGGCGCTGGATTACCTCGCCAACGGCGGAAGCTCCAAAATACTTAACTGTGGGTATGGGCATGGCTACAGCGTCCGCGAGGTCCTCGATACGCTGCGGCGGGTCAGCCGGGTCAACTTCCCCATCCGGGAAACGGCCCGACGCGCTGGTGACCCGGCGCGCCTGGTAGCAGACAACCACGCCATCCGTAAAGTGCTGGGCTGGGTGCCACATTACAACGATCTGGAGCTCATCTGCTCCAGCGCGCTTGACTGGGAGCGCGGTGGCAACCTGCCAACCGCGCAGAAGCGTTAAACTACGCTCCCCTGGTTTGGGCTCTTGCTACCTGCAAGGTGATGTCAATGAAACTTGCGCTTTGCCTCTATAAGTACTTCCCCTACGGCGGCCTGCAGCGGGATTTCTTACGCATACTTAAAGAGTGCTGTAGTCGCGGGCACAAAGTACATGTCTACACCGCTGAGTGGCAGGGAGAACAACCTCAAGGGGTCCAACTTACTGTTTTTCCGTCTAGCCGCTTGGGCGGCAACCACGTTCGTGACCGGCGCTTTCATGCGCAGATGCAAAAAGCACTATCGATTGAGCGCTTTGATGCCGTTATCGGCTTTAATAAAATGCCCGGGCTGGATCTGTACTACGGTGCGGATTTTTGTTACCTAGGCCGAGCCGTGCCCCAGTACGGGCCGTTGTACCGGTTTACGCCACGCTATCACCACATGTACACCTTTGAGAAGGCGGTGTTTGGCAGAGACAGTCAGACCCAGATTCTCTCACTCTCAGAGCGCGAGAAAAAGGTCTACCAGCAGTACTATGGCACCCCTGAAGGCCGATTCCATTTGCTGCCCCCAACACTCGACTCGGATCGCCGGCCGGTTACCGACCGCACCTTGATCCGAACCCAGGTGCGCCAGGGGCTGAGTGTGAGTCCATCCGATATGCTGCTGCTTTTCATCGGCTCGGGCTTTAAAACCAAGGGGTTGGACCGCGCGTTGGTTGCGCTGTCCAACCTACCCCCAACATTGTTAAAAAACACCCACTTGGCTGTTATCGGCCAAGACCAGGCCGGGCCTTACCGGCGTCTGGCGCAAAAACTCAAGATCGCCGACAAAGTGCGCTTTCTAGGCGGGCGTACCGATATTCCGGAACTGCTGGCTGCGGGCGATCTGTTGATTCACCCCGCCTATATGGAAAATACCGGAACCATACTGCTTGAGGCCATTGCTTCAGGGTTGCCTGTGATCGCTACCGATGTTTGCGGTTACGCCGACCACATCATCCGAGCCAACGCCGGCGAGGTCTTGCCGTCACCTTTCGATCAAACCCAACTTGACGAACAGATCGCCGGGGCTTTGGTCTCGGGTCAACGAAATGGCTGGTCAGTTAATGGAATCCGCTATGGGGCAAACCCTGCGCTCTATCATATGCCTGCCAGCGCCGTGGATGCGATCGAGGCTCTGGTTAACAATCGACGCGAACTTAATTCAAGCAATGACGCCTCACTTGGAAATGAGCTAATCGATCCCTGGGTATACCTGCGCCCGGACCTTGCAAAACTGGGGAATTTTGCCCGGATCATGCAACTGGACGGAGAGGGCTTCCGCGAAGCACCAGGGCGCAAAACCGTGCGTTTCTCGCGCCACAACCAGCGCTATTTTCTGAAGACCCACACCGGCGTCGGCTGGCAGGAGATCATCAAGAACCTGGTTTATTTTCGGCTACCGGTACTGGGTGCGATGAATGAATGGCACGGTGCACACCATCTGCAACGCTTAGGGATTGATACCCTCAGCATCGCCGGATACGGCAGTGCAAGCGGCAATCCCGCCAGGCGCCAGTCTTTCATCATTACCGACGAGATCACCCACGCCCAGAGTCTGGAGGAGTTTTGCGGCACCTGGCAGCAGCAGCCCCCCTGTCGTGCTACGGACATACGATTCAAGCGTTGGTTGATCCAGCGCCTGGCCGAAACCGCCCGACAGCTGCACAACAGTGGAGCTAATCATCGCGATTTTTACCTGTGTCATTTTCTATTACAGCCCGGTTATGAGAACGGGCAACTCGCAGGCTCGGCAAGCCAACTGTTTGTCATTGACCTGCACCGGATGCAACTGCGCCGACACACACCCAAGCGCTGGAAAATTAAGGACGTGGCCGGTTTGCACTATTCGAGCATGGATCTGGGCCTAACCCAACGTGACCGTTTACGTTTTATGAAAATTTACACCCAGCACAACCTGCGCGACATCCTGACCCACGAGACGCAATTCTGGCGACGCGTAGACCGTCGAGCTAAGCGCCTCTACCGCGCCGAACGCCTGCGCCAGCCAATGGCCAACACACCTGTAGCGCAGTCACTGCGCAGTGCCAGTACCCAGCCATAGGAAGGCGAACGGGTCAGTGACGGCCAGTCGCGGCGCAACCCCAGACAGCGGCTACGCTCTGCTGAGTGACCGAGCCCAGGCATTGCACGGTAAGGGCCTGCAGGCACACTTTCTATCCCGCTACGACTCGCCGATGCTGCGTGCCCTGCTGCTAAACCCAGATGCCGCCTTTGCTGAACCCGATGTTGAACTACTCAAAACCGATATTAAAACAACCTTGTGTACGACCTCATTTGACGGCAACCGTTTCGTTATCAAACGCTACAACATCAAAAATACCTGGCACCGGTTGCGCCAGGCGGTACGATCTCCCCGGGCTAAAAACTGCTGGGTATTTGCCCGGCTGTTGTCCGACATCGGCATTATCACAGCGCGACCGGTGGCTTGGGCCCAAGAGCGCCAAGTGGGCTTTCGGGGAAAATCATGGTTTGTCTGCGAGCACATACCCAACGGAGCCCGGGGCGATACGCTCAGTGACAACAGCGACCCGGTGCTGATGGAAAGAACACTTCAGGACGTTACCCGGCTTTTTGTCCTGATGCGCCAGAACCAACTTTCCCACGGTGATATGAAACCACCGAACATCCTGATGACACCAGACCAAACCGTCTTGCTCGATCTCGACGCCATGCGACAGCACACCAGCCAGGCTGCATGCGAGCGTGCGCTGACCGCCGATATCGGCCGATGGATGCAATGGTGGCGTAAAGACCAGCCCGAAAGGGCCATCAGCGCAAGGATGGAAACGCTACTGGCCCAAGCGGGTTTTTCGGTGCACTGAAACGAGGCATCACTTCAGTCGCAGACGCACTGCGAAAAAAGGATGGTCCGAAGGCCCAATGGGTGATGACCAAGCTTCGTCTACCGACAGGCCGCGAATCAAAATCATATCCACCCGCCTCGGATCAAACCCGGCGTCGGCCAACGCATCCACCGTATCAGGTGGTAGCCAGCGGCGCATCGCCGGATGATCCATAGGGGCGTTGAAATCCCCCAGCAAAATAGCGCGTGGATACTGCCCAAACGCACTCATTACCGCTTCGAACGGCGATGTGCCCTCGGCCGGTTTGGATAGATGCGTATTCAGTATGTGCACGGGGCTGCCGGCAAGATCAACCCGGTACACCGTCAGGTTACGATGCGCTCGCCCGGTCGAGGGGAATAGCGCCAAGCGCTGCCAGTGGCTGACCGGGAACCGGCATAACAGCGCATTGCCCCGGTGCGGAAAAAAGAACAACTTTCGGCTAGGTGCAAAATGCGCAGTCAATCGTAACCACCGGCCGAGGTGCCAAGCCTGGTTGTGGCTACTACCGAGGCGAGGACCCTCCACTTCCTGGAGTGCCACAATGTCGCAACCGCTGACAATCCTGGCGATACGACGCAGATCATGCCTATCATCGGTGCCGCGCGCCCGATGGATATTGTAGGTTCCAACTATGAGCGCAGACCCATTAAAGGGCTCTGTCCTGCCCGGGGACGCCAGCACGGTCCCTCTTTGCCCCCTCAACGACCAGACACGACTGGCCAGAAAAATCACTCCGCCAAGAGCAAGCACTGCCAGGCCTGTCCAGATACCTAACACCCTGGCTTACCGTGGAACAGCGCGATCTCATTCATTGCTCAGACCGGGTAGCGGATGTTTATACTGTGCTCACAAGAACGCAAAAGTTAAAGTACATGATATTCAAACCATTAGCGCTAGCCCTGACCATGAACTACGATCATCGCGATACTGCTGAGATAACGGGTCAGCCACCTGATTCTACCGCGCCGGGCACTAGCCTTTAGAGTGAAGTTGCACTATGAAAACGGCTTTTACCAGTGATCGACGCTTTCTGGATCACGACACCGGATCCGGGCACCCTGAGCGCCCGGCACGGCTGTCGCATACCCTGGCCCATCTTGAGGCCCAGCCCTGGTTCACTCAATTGCAGTTCACCTCGGCATCTGCCTGTGACCCTGACTGTCTGACATTGGTACACGATGCGGCACTGGTCGAGCGTGCCCGGACCAGTTGCACGCGCGGCCTGCCTTACCTGGATACCCCGGACGTAACGATCAGCCACGAATCCTTCGACATTGCCCGTCTGGCGGCCGGGAGCGTGCTGGCGCTTGCAGATACTATTGCTGATGGAACTGCCGACAACGGTTTTGCTCTGGTGCGACCTCCGGGTCACCACGCCGAACATGATGCAGCGATGGGTTTTTGCCTTTTTAATAATATCGCTATTGCGGCGCGCCACCTGCAGCGCCACCATGGCCTTAACAAAATCTTGATACTCGACTGGGATGTGCATCACGGCAATGGCACTCAGCACCTGTTTGAAGAAGACCCCAGTGTTTTCTATATCAGCCTGCATCAATATCCACATTACCCCGGCACTGGAGCCCGATCGGAAGATGGCATAAGCCGCGGCAGGGGTGCCACGCTGAACTGTCCAATGACAGCCGGGGTAGGTGATGCCGAATACACCCAGGCATTCAGTGAAAAGGTGCTGCCGGCAATTAACGATTACAGGCCCGACATGATTCTGGTTTCAGCCGGCTTTGATGCCCACCAAGATGACCCCCTCGGGAATATCAATCTCAGCACCCAACACTATCGGTGGATGACCGAGGCTCTGATGGACTGTGCTGATCAACACTGTGACAACCGAATTCTGTCGGTACTCGAGGGCGGCTATGATCTGGATGCGCTCGCCCACAGCGTGTCGGCTCACATCGGCACCTTGGCTGGCATTAGCGACCCATGATTCGCTGAGTCACACCAATAACATTAGGTAAGATCAGCGAAACCGCCACAAGCTCAAATTGGGCGGCTGATGCGAATTTGCCTTGATCTTTCCCAGCAGGTAGATTTAGTCGCTGTCTTCAAACGCATGACCTGTAGCCGAAGCCATATAAGCGTTGAAGGGGACAAGTCACCGGGCGCACCCGCGCACCCAGAGACCGGAGGATGCTGAAATCTCCGGCCGGGCCCCGGCGAATATCACCCCCGAGCCGTTGACCGAACCACCGGATCCCGCGATTGCCCGGTGCAGTAGGCTCAACCGACTAACCCTCGATACCGGGTCCGGGCACCATTGTGCCCCCAAGACCTGGCGCCTAGCGGGCCTGGGTAGAGCCGGGTGGTACCGCGCGCGAATCTCTCACCCCGAGAGCATTCGAATCGCCCCGGAGACCGAAAAGACGGTTATTGGGGGCTGAACCTAAGGTGCGCGAATCAATATGAGTTTCAACAAGGCAACTACCCGCTATGACGGCCCGGCGCTGGAGCAACGCATCCTGGCATTCTGGCGTGACCACCGTATTTTTGCTCGCAGCCTTGAACAAAGTGAAGGGCGCCCACTGTATACCTTCAACGAAGGCCCACCGACCGCGAATGGCCGGCCTGGCATACATCATGTGCTGGCACGCAGTTTCAAAGACATTTATCCGCGTTTCAAGACCATGCGCGGCTTCCACGTGCCACGCAAAGCCGGCTGGGATACACACGGTCTGCCGGTAGAGCACGAGATCGAAAAAGAGCTGGGCATTTTCGACAAGAAAGAAATTGAAAAACAGGTGGGTGTCGCTGAATTTACCCAGCGCTGCCGGGACTCCGTCATGCGCTACATCAGCGACTGGGAGCAAATGACTGAGCGCATGGGTTTCTGGGTAGACCTCGATCATGCGTACTACACCCTGGACAATCGCTACATCGAATCCGTTTGGCATCTGCTCAAGACCATCTGGGATAAGGGGCTGATCTACCAGGACTACAAGGTCGTGCCTTACGATCCAAGAATTGGCGCTACCCTGTCATCGCATGAGGTGGCCCAGGGTTACCGGGAAACCGTTGATCCCTCCGTGACGGTGCGCTTCACCTTGCTGGATGACAGCGCCGCTTTTCTGGTCTGGACCACCACGCCGTGGACCCTTCCAGCCAATCTCGCACTGGCCGTAGGAGAAGATATCGATTACGTCTTTGTCGAGCACGCCGGTGAGAATCTGATTCTTGCCAAAGCCCGTCTCGAGTCAGTTCTGGGTGAGACTCCGGCCAGGATTCTGCGCACTGTTAAAGGCCGCGAGCTGGTTGGACTGCGCTATCAACGACTCTTCGATTACCTGGAGGCGCCTGGTGAGATCTGCCGGGTCTTAGCGGCTGATTTTGTCAGTACTGAAGACGGCACCGGAATTGTCCACATCGCACCGGCCTATGGGGTCGACGATCTAGCGCTCGGCCAGGCTCACGATTTGCCGGTGGTGCATGGAGTCGGCCTGGATGGCCGCTTCAAAGATGAAGTGACACCGGTCGCAGGCCAATTTTTCAAAGATGCCGACCCAGTGATCATTGCCTTGTTAGACGAACGTGGACTGCTGTTTAAAGAGGAGCAGTACACCCACAACTATCCCTTTGGCTGGCGCACCGGTGATCCGCTGATCTACTACGCGAAAAACGCCTGGTACATACGCACAACCGATGTTCGCGATCGAATGGTTGATCTTAACCAGACCATCAATTGGGTGCCCGAATCTATCCGCGATGGTCGCTTTGGTAACTGGCTGGAACACAATGTTGACTGGGCTTTATCACGGGAACGATTCTGGGGCACGCCGTTGCCCTTGTGGACCGACAGTGAAGGGGGTTTCCTCTGTATTGGCTCGCTGGCCGAACTGGAAGCACTGTGCGGTAAATCGCTTGCAGAAACCGATCTGCATCGACCGGCTGTCGACGAGATCAGTTTTATTCATCCCGATAATGGCCGCACTTACCGACGCGTACCGGAGGTGATCGATTGCTGGTTTGATTCTGGCGCAATGTCTTATGCCCAGTGGCATTACCCCTTTGAAAACCAGGACGCTTTCACCCAGCACTTTCCAGTTGATTACATCTGCGAGGCTATAGACCAGACTCGTGGCTGGTTTTACAGTCTGCATGCCATCGCCACACTGGTCTCTGACAGCGTCGCCTACCGTAACTGCGTCTGCCTGAATCATATCGTTGACCAGGACGGCAAAAAGATGTCCAAGTCGTTGGGTAATATCGTGAATCCCTACGACGTCTTTGATCATATTGGTGCCGATCCGCTACGCTGGTACTTTCTTGCCCGGCTTGCACCCGAAAGCCAAAAACGGATCTCGGTCGACATCATCCGCGAGGTCGCAAGCTCCTTCGTCAATACCCTGTGGAACACCTATGTGTTCTTCACCCTTTACGCTTCGCTGGATGAGGTAGACCTTCGGCAGGATGTGCCACCAACCGAGCGCCCGGAGATCGACCGCTGGGCCCTGGCCCTGCTACACCATACCGTCGACGAGGCCACCAGCGCTCTCGAGGCCTACGATGCGCACAGGGCCGGACAGGCGATCGAGGAACTCATTGACCAGCTGAGTAACTGGTATATCCGACGCAACCGACGGCGATTCTGGAAAAGCGATGCTGGCAGCGACAAGCAATCAGCTTATCTAACCTTGTATCAATGCCTGGATACCTTACACCGTCTGTTGGCGCCGTTCATGCCCTTTATCGCCGAGGAGATGTACCAGAACCTGGTGCGATCACGCGATCCGGATGCCCCCTTGAGTGTCCACATGACACAATGGCCACAAGCGCAACCTGACTGGAGCGACACCGCACTGCTTGAAGCCACCCGGGTGGTTCAAAATATTGTTGCCCTGGGCCGATCTGCCCGCGAATCCAGTCAGATACGGGTGCGCCAACCACTATCGCGACTGTTGCTGCGCGCCCCTTCAGATAAAGTGCACCAGGCAGTCGTTGAACACGAAACTCAAATTCTTGAAGAATTAAACGTGAAAACGTTGTCCTTCATCGCCGCCGATGCTGACCTTGTGACTTACCGGATCAAGCCCAACCTGCCGCGCCTGGGAAAACGCTACGGCAAACTGATCCCAAAAATCCGTGATGCGCTGGCACAGGCCAGTGGCTCGGCGATCGCGACAGCGCAGGCAAAAGGAGAGGCAGTGACTTTATCGGTTGAAAGCGAGACGATAGTCTTGGCGCCTGAGGATCTGCTGGTTGAGACCGAGTCTGCTGCCGGTTACGCCTGCGCCGAGTCAGCCGGTACGCTGGTGGGGCTTGATACTGCCCTTACCGACGCCTTGCGGCGCGAAGGCTTGGCCCGGGAGATCGTGCGTACCATACAGGATGGACGCAAACAAGCCGGGCTCAATGTATCTGACCGAATCCGCTTGCATATCAGCGGAACCGGACTGGTTGCCGATGCTATTGCTGAGTACCGTGATTGGATTATGAGCGAGACCCTGACGCAAGCCTGGTCTGAGAGTCCATTTACTGAGGGTTTTGCACTCGATCGACAGGTTGATGAGAGTCACTGGCATATTGTCCTGAGCCGACTGCAACCCATATGATTTCGGATTTTCCATGAGGCCTAACGGAAATTTGGGCGCCTGCCCATGATGTTTTGCTACTGGATTCCGGGCGCAAAGGCAAAATGGGGCTGATAAAATCTTGCAACCTGCTAGAATCCCGCAGCCTTTTTTCTAGAACTTCAATTTCGCGATATTTCGGAGGACACTATGGCACGCAGTTTTCTTTTCACCTCGGAGTCTGTCTCTGAAGGCCATCCGGACAAAATGGCGGACCAGATTTCGGATGCGGTTCTTGATGCCATGCTGGCGCAGGACAAGACGTCACGCGTCGCTTGCGAAACACTCGTTAATACCGGGCTGGTTGTTATTGCGGGAGAAGTCACCAGCAATGCTGAAGTGGATCTGGCTCAGACCGTGCGCGATACCGTCAAGGATATCGGTTACACCTCCTCCGAGATGGGTTTTGACTATGCCAGTTGTGCGGTCATGGCCACCCTTGACAAACAATCGGTAGACATTGCCCAAGGTGTTAATGAGGGGGAAGGGCTGGATCGCGATCAGGGCGCCGGCGACCAGGGAATGATGTTTGGTTTCGCTTGTAATGAAACCGATGTACTGATGCCTTTCCCGATTACTTATTCCCACCGGTTGGTCAAACGCCAGGCTGAAGTGCGCAAGAGCGGTCGTCTGCCGTGGCTGCGGCCAGATGCCAAGAGCCAGGTAACCGTCCGGTACGAAGATGGCAAACCAGTCGCGATCGACACGGTAGTGTTGTCAACCCAGCACAGTGAAGAAATCGATCATGCCACCTTGAGTGATGCTGTGATTGAAGAAATCATTAAGCCGGTACTACCAGAAAACATGTTGAGCGCCGATACACGCTTCCTGGTCAATCCCACCGGACGCTTTGTGATCGGTGGGCCCCATGGCGACTGCGGACTTACCGGGCGCAAGATCATCGTAGATACCTATGGCGGATCGGCCCATCATGGCGGTGGTGCGTTTTCTGGCAAAGACCCGAGCAAGGTAGATCGCTCAGCCGCGTATGCCATGCGATACGTGGCTAAGAACATCGTCGCGGCTGGACTGGCAGAGCAGTGCGAAACACAAGTTGCCTATGCGATTGGCGTGGCCCAGCCCGTTTCACTGATGATCAACACTAACGGCACCGCAGTGATTGCCGAAGAGAAAATCGAAGCACTGATCCTGGAGCACTTTGATCTGCGCCCCAAGGGCATCATCGAAGATCTCGACCTGCTACAGCCCATCTACCGAGCCAGTGCCGCCTATGGCCATTTCGGACGCTCCGAAGACGAATTCCCCTGGGAACGAATCGACAAGGCTGCTGTGCTGCGCGAGGCGGCAGGCCTTTGAAACACATGACCTGTCACATTTGCGTGAATACTCTGACGATCTGAGGCCTAAACTCCCCAGACCTTCAAAAACTTATAGACACTGCCGAGGAGCGCTGCAACGGGCTATTGCCCGCCAGGCTCGGAGCCACGGTGTCGACCCTTGTCCAACGGCGCTCAGTGAACATGGAGATTGACCCATGAGCGCTGTGTTGCAAGCCCAAGCTAATCAGGACTTTTTGGTGGCCGACCTGTCACTGGCAGATTTTGGTCGAAAAGAAATTGCTATTGCTGAAACCGAAATGCCGGGTCTGATGGCTCTGCGCGACAAGTACGGCCCTGACCAGCCGCTGAAGGGGGCTCGGATTGCCGGAAGCCTGCACATGACTATTCAAACTGCTGTGCTTATCGAAACACTACGCGCGCTTGGTGCGGATGTGCGCTGGGCTTCATGCAATATATTTTCAACCCAGGATCATGCGGCGGCCGCAATCGCGGACGGTGGGACCCCGGTATTTGCTTTCAAAGGGGAAACACTGACGGAATACTGGGCTTACACCCATCGTATTTTCGAGTGGAGCGATGGCGGTACCCCCAACATGATTCTGGACGATGGTGGTGACGCCACACTGCTCATTAACTTAGGTGCCAAAGCTGAACAGGATCTGTCGGTTATCGATAGCCCCTCAAGCGAAGAAGAAGTCGCACTGTTCAGCGCTATCCGGGAACGTCTGCAAACCCAGCCGAACTGGTACTCAAACATACTGGGTAATATCCAGGGCGTTACCGAGGAAACCACTACGGGTGTAAAGCGCCTTTACCAAATGGAAAACGACGGTGAGTTACTTTTCCCAGCCATCAACGTCAATGACTCGGCGACCAAGTCGAAGTTTGATAACTTGTACGGCGTTCGCGAATCCCTGGTCGACAGCATTAAGCGAGCCACCGATGTCATGGTGGCCGGTAAACTGGCGGTGGTACTGGGTTACGGCGACGTCGGCAAGGGCTCGGCACAATCACTACGTGGGCTGGGCGCCACGGTATGGATTACCGAAGTAGATCCGATCTGTGCGCTACAGGCTGCAATGGAAGGATACCGGGTTGTGACCATGGACCAGGCCGCCAGCCAGGCAGATATTTT
>JAAZZE010000051.1 GCA_014239255.1 Gammaproteobacteria bacterium | reverse complement strand
AATAGGTGTTTTCGTATTCATTGATTGGGAATTGTAACGGGTATGTTCAAAAGAATATAAATTTGCTTTTGACAGATGCGACGCCTTGGGTCATCAGCAGGCCCAAAACCCTGGTGCTACCTGGTTTACATCGCTACTTGTTGATCGGTCCCAGCAGGTCACTTTGATGCAGGCTAACACGAACGCTATATTGTCTATCGATGAGGCTTTGGTCTGTCGCATCAGGGCGCCTTTGCCATAGCAACGTCGGCCGTGATCTCGTACGATCGGCATCTTGCGTCGTGGTCGTAAATCTGAGAGGCAACGATCAACTCATTTGCACCCGTATACTTTATAAAGGCCTCCAGTTCACCCCTGACGGTCTCGGTTGATCCAACCATAGAGGCGATTTCCAGTTCTTTGAGCATCATTTTTTCATGTGGGCTGATCTGGCTTTGTAGATTCTCTACCGGCGGCGGCAGCGGCCCGGGTTGCCCGCGGCGAAGGTTCAAAGTCGATTGCAGTGCTGAGCTTCGAAGCCACCAGGCTTTGGCATCGGTCTCTGCTGCGCACACGTTGCAACCGAGCATGATATAAGGCGTTGCCTGTTGAGCCGAGGGCTCGAATCGTTCGCGGTAAATCTGCATGGCTTGCATCATGGCTGCCGGCGCAAAGTGCGAAGCAAAGGCGTAAGGCAAGCCCAGGGCGGCAGCGAGTTGAGCACCGTAAAGGCTTGAGCCCAGAATCCAGATAGGAATATTGAGGCCGCTGCCCGGTATCGCTTTGACCCTCTGACCCGTTTGGTCGGGTAGAAAATAGCTCTGAAGTTCCTGGACATCACGGGGAAATTGCTCCACATCACCGGCAAGACTACGGCGAAGCGCCTGGGCCGTGAACTGATCAGTTCCAGGGGCTCGACCCAGGCCTAGTTCGATCCGGCCGGGATAAAGTGACTCGAGGGTGCCGAATTGTTCTGCAATGACAAGCGGAGCGTGGTTCGGCAGCATGACACCGCCCGAGCCGACCCGAATGGATTGGGTACCACCCGCGATATGGCCGATGACAACGGCAGTAGCCGCACTGGCAATGCCTGGCATGTTGTGGTGCTCAGCAACCCAGTAACGGTTGAAACCGAGTTTTTCAGCGTGACGTGCAAGTTCCAAGCTGTTGCTGAGCGCCTGGCCAGCATCACTGCCTTGTGTGATCGGAGCTAGATCCAATACGGATAACGGAACCATGGGTTGAGTATCACGGGTTAGGACCCGCTACTCAACCCGGAACACTGAGCATGAATTTCTTTCACCACCACCGATACCGAGATTAACGTTAAGATTCCCGATCAACAATGATGTTTAATAATTGCTGGAAAAGTTTGAGGAGAGATTTATGAGTCGTTGGGCCGAGGCTATTTCAAAGGCCGGTGAATTACCGAATTACCTGTTGATCGACGGTCAGAAAATCATCGCTGAAAGCCGCGATCAAATCGAAACTTTCGATCCCGGCTCTGGCCTGTTGCTGGCTACTGTAGCGGCAGGAAAAGCCAGCGATGTCGACCACGCGGTTCAGGCAGCAAAGCGCGCACTTAACGGACCCTGGGCGACACTGGCGCCGAAAGCGCGCGGCCGGTTGTTGTGGGAGGTCGGGAATCGAATCCGGCAGGATATTGAACATTTAACTCTGGTGGAAACCCTGGATACCGGCAAACCTTTCAATGACGCCAAGGCCACAGTTGAACGAACAGCAGATTACTTTTGTTATTACGCAGGCATTGTAGATAAGCTCGAAGGGACAACCGTGCCACTTGGCCCATCCAAGGTCTGTTTCACCGAACGCGTACCCATCGGGGTCACCGGTCATATTGTGCCTTGGAATGTTCCGATATCGATGGTAGCGCGCGGCCTTGCACCGGCGTTGGCCTGCGGAAATACTGCGGTGGTCAAACCCGCTGAAGAAACACCGCTAAGCGCAATTCTTTTGATTGAGTTGCTCGAAGAGGTTGGGGTGCCCCCTGGCGTCGTCAACGTAGTTCCGGGTCATGGGGAAGAGGCAGGGCGGGTGTTAAGTGAGCATCCAGATGTTCGCCATATCACCTTCACAGGTTCGATCCCAACGGGAAAAGCAGTCATGACTGCGGCCGCGACCCATCTCGCGTCAGTCACATTAGAACTGGGTGGGAAGTCTCCTCATGTGGTACTTCGAGATGCGGACCTGGATGTTGCCGTGCCTAGCGTTCTGACGGGAATGTATAAGAATGCCGGGCAGATTTGTTCCGCCGGAACGCGCCTTTTGGTAGATCGCCCGATTCATGAGGAAGTAATCGATCGACTGGTCCAAGGGGTCGAATCGATTTCACTGGGCCACGGGCTTGATAATCCAGTCATGGGTCCTTTGATTTCTGATCGACAATTGACGTCGGTGGCTGGGTTCGCTCAACGCGCCAGGGATCGGGGAGTAACATTTGTCACGGGCGGGGATAAAGCTCAGGTTGCAGAATGTGAAGGCGGATATTTCTTCACACCGTCAATAGCAGATAATGTGTCACCAGAAGATGAGTTGGGCACTGCCGAGGTGTTTGGCCCGATCTTGAGTGTCATCGGGGTCGATGATGTAGACCATGCGATAGATATTGCCAATGGAACATCTTACGGGCTGGCGGCAGGCATCCAAACCAAGGACATCAGTAAAGCGATGCGTTTTGCCCGGGGTGTCGAAGCGGGACAGGTATTTATCAACGGCTATCACAGTGCGGGAGATACAGTGCCATTTGGCGGCATGAAAGAAAGTGGCATCGGGCGTGAAAAAGGCCTCGCGGCATTGGATGCCTACTGCGAAATCAAGGCTATTACGGTCACATTTTAGTTAACGGAAGTAGTGCAGCCAAGGTTTCACAATCCAAGGTATTGGTCATTGCGACATCACAGTAGCAAGTAGAGATGGGATGCCCAAAACCAGGAACGATAAAAGCATTCCCAATGCGGAGCCTGATCTTCAAAACAAGTTACCCGTATAGAGTCCGGACTCTCCCGTGGAAGAGTTGATGATAACTGGAAATAAATTAACCTGACCTTTATATTTAAGATAATCTGATGCTTGCGCGTTAGATAACGATACAAATTCAAACTTGATACCCATTGCCATGGAATCAGAATGAAAGTGCTTGTAGTAATGGCACATCCACGCCGGGATTCGCTGACGGGTCAAATCACCGACGCTGTTGTGACCGGACTGGCTGACGCAGGTGATGAAGCTGAACTAGCCGATCTTTATGGTGAGGGTTTTGACCCACTGATTACGCCCGCTGATGAGCCTGACTGGGGTAGTGTAAATAAGCCCTACTCCCACGCAGTACAGACTGAGATCGAACGGCTTCAGCGCAATGACGGGATTATCCTGGTCTTTCCGATCTGGTGGTGGTCATTTCCGGCTATCTTGAAAGGCTGGATTGACCGCGTCTGGAACAAGGATATCGCATACGGATCCAAGTTCCTCAGTCACAAGCGGGCGCTCGCTATCGGGCTTTCAGCGTCGGATGCAGCAACCTATGCCAAGCGTGGCTACGACACCGCCATAGAAACTCAGATCGTCACAGGCATTTTTGATTTCTGCGGCATTGCCGATGGACGTTTCGAATACCTTCACGGCTCGACTAACGGCGGTGAACACCCTGCACTTTTGCTTCAGGAAGCCCGGGAGATGGGTCGGACTTTCAGTATCGGCCTTTAGTCATCTGGGCGCCACGCAAATAATATATGAGGTGTCGCATTGCCTTTGCTTCAGCATGATTTCTGATCGGCTCGAGATACCTTGCAAGCCGTGCAGACTCCAACAGGAGCGATTTAAGTGCCCACTGTCAGAGGATCGACCAGTCTTTTAAGAGCCGCAAGCGTACTTAATACAACGATTCTGCCTGTCCCCGGATTCTCAGCAGTCGGGATATTTTCGATCTTCAGTTCAAGCCGCGCACTGTCCGATTCGACAGTAATTGTATGGGTATTCCGACTGATTCCGGGATCGGCCCATATTTCCAACCGTGTGCATTCAGGCCCTACGCCGGCAAGCCCCAGTGCGGCCGCCACATTAACATTTGCCGGAAAAGCCTGCACGCCCTCGCGGGCCGAGCCTTCAAATACCTTAAGTGGCTGATCTAAAGAGTCCAGGTCAATCTTATTGCTTTGGATATGAGGAGCGCCGGCCAACCCCGCAGGTGGTTTTCGGGTTACCATCGATACGTGTTTGATCTCACCCAGGGCGGCTGCCCGTACCGCATCAAGTCCCAGGATCGCACCACTGGGGACATTAATGCGCGCACCAGTGGTCTTCGCCATCTCGACCAGATGCCAGTTATCTAGTAACCCCCCTACGCTGACCGTAATCAACACCTTGCCCAGTCGCACCGTCGGCTCAGCAACCTGACTGAACACTGCAGCAGGCGCGCATTCGACCACGACATCGCAGACTTGCGCCAGTTCCGCTAAGGGCAAAACCGGAACCTGTTGTCGCAGGGCATTCAGTCTCAAGCGGGCAGCATCGGTATCTCGCGCTGACACCGCGCTAAGAATCAAGCCCTCGAGTCCTTCATCCAGACGCTGGGCCAGATTAAAACCAATGGTGCCAAGCCCGCCAATCCCAACCTTTAGAGCGGCTTTGTTTGGTGGGCTCACGGTAGGTAACTCAGCCCATGGCTTCGGTTGGTAACTGCCAACCCATCCCTTTTTAGAACGCTCATGAGTGGCGCCTATTCCTGCAGCGACCCGATCATCACCACAGTCACTTCCATCTCATAGACAAAAGAAATAGCAATCTGCTTTTACCAGATGGAGGGCCTTACGCCGTCATTCGAGCCGATACGGGAATAATCCACCTCGGCACTTCGCACCAGAGTATCGCCTTTTAGGAGTTTACTGACTCTCTTGAAACTCATGAAGCAATAGCACCTCCGTCGACGTCAACAATTGTGCCGGTAACGAATTCGTTTTCGAGCAAAAAGATCGCGGCGGCGGCGACTTCATCCGTCGTTCCGGCCCGTGAAATAATATGCCCGGATGTGCCTTTTTGATAATAATTCTCGCGCTCTTCTCCCTTGAGCGGTGACATCGGAGTATCAATCAGCCCGGGGGATACCCCGTTCAGTCTTACCGGCTTGATTTCGTTGGCACCCAATCGAATAAATGCCTCGACCGAACCGCCGACGCTGCCGATGGCAATCGTTCCTGCACGCCATCTGCGGGCCGGATAGCCGCTGATCAACACGACTGCGCCGGTTTGCGACATATGCGGAACCCCCAGACGGACGCTGTTGGTGTAGCCCCAAAGTTTGGCAAAGGAGTTTTGAAAACCGTCCAGGTCCATTTCGAGAAAAGGCCCGATGGCACGCGACCCACCGGTTGCAGCGTTAACCAGGTAGTCAAAACCGTGATGTTTTTCGAACAAGGCACTCAAGGCTTCGCGATCGAGCACATCGACCTGTACACATTCGACACCGTCGATTTCACATTCGCGCCGGCTGCCGGCGATAACCTCTGCGCCACCATCGCGTAGCATCTGGGTAGTTGACAACCCGATACCAGAGGTACCACCTAAAACGATCGCTTTCTTATTTGCAAACTGTCCCATTTTATATTCCCAACAATAATTAACATCACTCCCGTATAACCACAAAACCTGCTAACACGGGCACGGACCAAGATTCCCACCTAGACGGGAATCACAAAATTAACTTTCGAACTTCAGATTATCTCACTTTCTAGGCTCACCGCCATCAACCTGTCCGGTTCTTCGCGTTACAGCTTAAACTCCGACCGATAATCGACAAACAGTATCACCCATTCCTGCACTGCCTTGCGTTTGACCGTCTCCTTTTTCCTGTATTGAGCCCCGTCACACAGGGCGAACCGCGTAACCAGCTTGACAACTGCCCGGGTCGCACTATTAACACAAGCACCCTTCTACCTCGAACGCCTTAAGGCAGTCAGTGTGGCCGCTAAGCGTTAATATCCCGGTCACGTCCGCAAGACATGATCAATACCATAACAGAGGTAGATAGGATGGCAAGTAAACCCAAACTCGGATATCTTGGTCTTGGGCTGATGGGCTCACAAATGACCAAACGCCTGATCAAAAACGGCTATCAGGTCACCGGCTTCGATCCCGACCCCGACAAGATGAGTGCGGCTGTGACAAATGGTGTTATCGCCGCTGTATCCCCTGCTGAGGTGGCACAGGCCAGCGATATCGTCCAGGCCTGTGTCATCAACACCCCTGCCCTGACCGAGGCCATATTCGGACCAGACGGAATCGTTGAAGGAGGTCGTGCCGACAAAATCTTTCTCGATCACTCGACCACCATCGCTGATAAGACACGCCAACTCGCTGGCCGTCTAAATCGGGAAACGGGTATGAACTGGGTTGATGCGCCGGTCTCGGGTGGGCCGCCTGCTGCCGCAATGGGCAAGCTGGCAATCATGGTTGGAGGCAACGATGATGACGTGATACGGGTCCAACCGGTGCTCGATACGCTGGGCCACAACACCCACATGGGGGCACTCGGCACAGGACAGGTGACCAAGATGGTCAATCAGGTTCTGGTGCTGAATAATTTCACACTTCTAGCAGAGGCTGTGACTTTAGCGAGGAACGCCGGGATCGATCCGGCCAAGGTGCCAAAGGCACTCAAGGGCGGCTATGCTGACAGCCCGATGTTCCAGCGCTTTTTCCCACGCATGATTGAGCGTGACTTCGACCCAGCGGGTTATGCGCGCCAGGTCCTGAAGGATCTCGACATGGTTATCGACTTGGCCCAACAGACCAACACCCCGGTGCCAATGTCCAGTCAATCGACTGCGCTGTACCGTGTTCTGATCGCCAAGGGCCACAGTGAGCTCGATGCCACCGCTATTCTCAAAATCTACGACGATCAGACCTTGTAGATCTTAAAGGCGATAGATACGCGCTGCGTTATCGTGGAAAAGTTTCACGCGCTCATCGTCGCCAAAATCGGCGGTAATCGTCTTGAAGCCGTTGAAGATTACATCGTAGGTTGCGCACAGACGGTCGACCGGGAAGTTACTGGCAAACATGCAACGCTCGGTGCCAAAGGCATCGATGGTGTCCAGTACGATGCTGCGGTTGCTATCAACTGTCCATGCTTGGCCTGGCACACCGAGACCAGAGATTTTGACGACGACGTTGGTTGCTTGCGACAGGTGGCGCATCGCATCACGCCAACCGGCCAACCCTTGCGCGCTGCGGTCGGCGGGCAACCCCGTGTGGTTCAGAATCATCTGGGTTTCGGGGAAATCGCCAGCCAGATCTGCGGCTTCGCCAAGGTGCCACCAAGGGGTTTGTAGATCATAGGACAGCCCGAAATCAGCCAACAAAGCGTAGCCTTCGCGGAACCGGGGATCGGCCATCGATCCGGGCGCGCCCGCTATGTAATCCTCGGGTCGAGACGCTGCATTCGGTTTTTGCCGAACCCCCCGCACCAGATCCATCGCGGCATGCGCCGCCAGGATATCGGCGACATCCTCCCGGTCAAGCCAGGCCTGAGCGACGATAGCGCTGGGCAGATCATGAGTCTGCGCATAGTCCGTCAACCAGTGTGATTCGGCAACAGGATCCGCAGGGTTCCACTCGGCCTCCATATGTACGGATTTGACGACGTTCTGGTTCGCCGCATCGTCGCAAAAATCATGATAGAGATAGTCGCGCCGGATTGCGCTGTAGTCGCCATAGCGAAAATCTACCTGCTTGTCACCGTTAAGCCAGGGGTAGTTTCCGGTTTCGAGATCCCACAGATGATGATGAGCATCAATGATGGGCAGCGGCAAGGTCACGCTAGAACATCCTGCCCGTATCGGGGTGGACGCCCCATGACCCGTCACCGACGGCACTGAGAAACTGTCTCAACACATGATTAAACACTTCGGGCTCTTCTAAATTCACCTGATGTCCGGTGCGGGGTGAAACATACAATCCCGCTGTTGCGATCATCTGTTTTAAGTAGAGCGTGCCGGCAAAACCAGGATGATCGTCATCGCCAACGATCAACAGCGTTGGTAGTGTCAGGGCCTTGAGCGCTGCCTCCTGTTCGACGAACGAGGGGCGGCGGGCCTGAATACCACGCTGTGTCAGGGCCGACCCCAACGAGGAATGCCCCGACAAACGTTTTACAAAATCAAGGTGGGCCTCGGGGCGCTTGCTCTTGAAACTCCTTCTGAATGGGCCATCGCCATAAGTATCCGCTATGTTTGCCCAGCCCTCGGTGATCAGTCGCGCCGACATATCGTGGCAAGCGTTCTGAAATTCAGCTCGGCCTTCGGTCATCGCACCGTAGCCCGACGAAGACATGGTCAGCGAGTGGCAACGCTCGGGATGCCAGAGTGCGCTCTGCAAGGTCGTGTTCGATCCCATTGACAGGCCAACCACATGGGCTTTTTTCAGTTCCAGATGATCCATCAGACCAATCATGTCGGCGACCGCGCGCTCGATGCTGTAGGCCGCCGGGTCCTCGGGCACCTCCGAGGGCAGCCAACCTCGGGCAGCGTAGGCAACACAGCGATAATCATCTTTCAGTGCTGCAACCTGATCATCCCAACTCCCCACCTCACCAGCGAACTCATGGGCGAAGATGACCGCCACCGCATCCTTGGATCCCGAATCTTCGTAATAAAGGGTGACGTCGTCGTCTGTCGTGAAGTTCATTCCCTCTTACCTCCTTGGTCATCATTTCCCCTTGAAGACGACCTTGGCCTTTCATGAAGGTCGATGTCCTTTGTGCTCAATTCACAAGATTCCCTTAACTGCCTCGATCGACAACAATGCAGGCACAGGCATTTACGCCTCGCCATTGGGAAAAACAATTATTTTTCCATCCCTGCTCTGCCGCGCCGCATGAGCGAGCGCATCCTTGATGTTGTTGATATCGTAAGTGGCCTCAATGTTGACGTTCAGGGTGCCGTCCCGGACATCATCCGAAAGCTCTTGATACAGCCGTTCTTTTTGGTCTCGTGACATCTGCCCAAGATGTGTAGACAGCCAGAAGCCGGTCAGCGTGAGGTGGCGAAAAACCACCCAATCCGGCATGACCATACAGGGCTCACCACTCAGCATCCCGTAGTTAACCATCATACCGCCATCGCTAAGACACTCGGCGAGTCGCAAACTGGTGTTTCCCGCCACCGCATCAATGGCGAGGCGCACGTGGCCCCCAGCCGTAGCCGCATTCACCCGTTCGCTCAGATCATCAAGACCAACCAGCACGACATCAGCGCCGTATGCCTTGAGCGGCTCGACCAGTGACTCGCGGCGTACCACGTTAACGGTTTTGATGCCGGCTTTTCTGGCCAACTGGATAAGGCAGTGACCAACACCTGAGTTCGCGGCATCCTGGATAACCCAGTCCCCCGCCTTGAGGTTTACGTACTCGCGCAGCATCAACGCGGCGGTTGCGGGGTTAACCTTGAGCATCGCATACTGAAGAAGTCGATCTGACTGAACCTCGATCTTCAGTACCTCGGCCGCTTTGACTCTACGTTTCTGAACCCAGTTCTCGCGGCCGAGCAGGATCACCGACTCACCGGTGGAAAGTCCGTCGACATCAGCGCCGACCGCACTGATCCGACCAATTCCTTCGGCGCCCGGCGTGTAGGGCAGTGGTGGCTGTGCTGCGTATTTGCCCTCAATAGTCAGAACATCGGCCGGATTGATCGGAAAAGCCACAACATCGACAATCACCTCGTCGCTGGCAGGGGGGCCAGGATCCGGTACATCAGTGCAGTAACTGACCGTGTGGGCTGGGCCAAAGGCATCGAACTGTACGGCTTTCATAGGGTCTCCCGTATTGATAGATTTTGTCGGTTCAGGTTATGAGTCTCTTGGATCAGGCATGACGATGGGCGCGTCCCTGCGCCATGGCGGCCACCATGCGAAAAGCGTTCAGTGCGGCGCGCGCATTTGCGGTATTTGTGCCGACAATATCGAAAGCCGTGCCGTGAGCCGGAGTGGTGATCGGCACCGGCAGGCCGCCGAGCACCGACACGCCTTGGTCAAAGCCCAATAACTTGATCGCGATCTGGCCCTGGTCGTGATACATGCTAAGAGCACAGTCATACTGGCCGTCACGGACCTTGAGATAAAGCGTATCGCTGGGGAATGGCCCGTGGACCTCAATCTCTTGCAATCTTGCTTTTTCAACCGCGGGTGCAATGGTATCGATCTCCTCTTTGCCGATGGTACCGCCGTCACCGGCGTGGGGGTTGAGCGCTGCGACAGCGATTCGGGGGCTGGCATAGCCGGCTTTCTTCAACGTCTGGTCGGCCAGAACGATCGCCTCGACAATGAGATCAATGGTTAGTCTGCCTGCTACGTCCTTCAGTGGGACATGTGACGTGACCCTGGCATTCCACATGCCGTCAATCACGTTGAACTCGCTGGCTCGGCTGGTGACGCCGAGTCTGTTTTTTGCGAAGGTCAGCTCGTCTTCAACACCGATGCCGGCAAGGTGCATGGCGGCCTTGTTGAACGGCATAAAGCAGATCCCATCAATGATGCCGGCCGCGGCAAGGTCTATGGCAAGGCCAAATGTTTGAAGTACAGCGCGGCCGGCATCAGCCGAGACCATACCCGGAACAATGCTGGCGGGGTCCAGGCACGGCATGTCCAGCAACTGGACCTGTCCACAGTGCGGATCGATACCGGCCCGGTCATTCAAAGTCTTGTAGGAGATTGTCAGGCCGCTGACCGCGCAGCCGGCTTCCATAACCCGTCGGTCGGAGATCACCAGCGTCCGGTTTCGTTCGCTGTCTTCAAGGCCGCGCAGCAATTTGGGCAGTAGCTCGGGGCCGATCCCACAGGCGTCGCCCTGAACGATACCGATAAAGGGCTGCCCGGCGCTCATTCTGTGCGGCGATACGGGAGGTCAAACATCATTGGCAAAAAGGCACTGAACCCGTTCACGAAAAGCATATTGTAGTGAGGTCGCCGATTTTTTTGTCGGGGAGGCTAACGTCACGAGCTGTCTTGAGGATTGCATGCCAGGCCATCTCAAGTAGCAAAATGCCAGCAGCCAGAGGGCAGAATCGGCTACGTTAGCGCAGTAACTGACCGCTTGGGCCGAGCCAAATGCATCGAACGGTACGGCTTTCATAGAGTCTTCCGGGTTGGTCGATCCCGCAGGATCAGATAGTGAGCATTTCCAATTAGGCCTCGCCCAGGGCCAGTTGCACCAGGTCCTCACGTGCTCGCAGCCGATCGTCGAGACTGCCAAAAGCGTTCATGTAGTGGCCCGTGTAACCGGTGTCCTCGATCAGTCTGAACATCTCATCAAAGTCGATGATACCCTCGCCGGGGTACATGTGGAGCTCGTACTCTCCGTTACTGTCCGCAAGTCGAACCTCACCCAGCCGTTCCGTTGGCATGGCTTCGAGGAAACCAGCAATGCCTTCGGGCACCAGGGTCGCATGATTAACTGTGAACGCCCAGCCCAGTGCCGCAGACTGGATAGCATTGAAATAAAGCTGGCATTCATCAACGGTGTGCGCAAGGTAGTGGACTTCCGCCGTTTCGGGCTCCCAGTTAAGATTCTCCAGCAGGATCTTTACTCCTTTGCTTTGGGCGTAGTCGGTGATTCGCCGCAGCCGATCCAGACTGGCCTCAATACGACGATCCCGATCGGCAGTGAAATGATAGCCGGCATGCACCACGACCCACTTGGCATTGAGCCGTACCGCTGTGTCGATGTAGGCGCGCAGGTAGTCGTCCACCGCGTCACGGACAAAGGGTGACAACTCGGCGATATTGACCGCAGAGAGTGTGTGCAGGCCAAGATAGACATCAAGCGCGTTGCACATCTCCCGAATTGAGCCAGCCCGCACTTCATCGAAACTTTCCAATGCGTTTGGCTCGATGTCGATCTCACAGTCTATGAATTGGACACCGTTGTCGGCTGCCCAGCGGATGCCGTCCTCGACCGACAGCTTGCAGCCAATGTCGACGCCTATCCGCTGTTTCAGGCTCGTGTTCTTGTTCATTAATAACTCCAGTTGGGGCGTAGCGGTGCCCCGAGCCAGCGCCAGGGCCGATCGCCATGCAGCGGGAGACTGATCTTGTCAGATCTGGTGGCCAACCTGAAAGTCGTTTCCGGCCCGGTCCACACCGCGCAGCAGCCATAACGGGCGACTGGTGAAATTGACCAGAAACCCGGCGCCGGTCGTGGTGGCGTACAGCGTCCGATTGAAATGACTGGTTGCGGGCATATAGCGTATCGCCACGCCGGCACGACGTTTGCCCGAGGTATTGCGGTTAGAACCGTGAATCATATAGACGTCATGAAGTGAAAACTCGCCCGGTTCAAGTTCAATGTCTACGGCGCTGTCGAGGTTGGCAGCCGGATCATCGACGCACCGATTCAGCACCAGGTTTTCGCGGTCTGACTTGGTGTGCCTGAAGCTGTGCTGTGCGGTATGCGATCCAGGCACCACGCGTAGGCAGCCGTTCTCGACAGAGCTCTCGTCGATGGCCACCCAGGCGGTACAGGTGGCCAACGGTTGGATAGGCCAGTAGTGGCCATCCTGGTGCATCGGCACTTCCATGCCGTCAGTCGCCGGTTTGCAGAAAACATGACAACCCCAAAGGACGATATCAGGCCCGATCAGTTGCTCGACAAGGTCTAGAATTCGCGGATCCTTTGCCAGTTCCAACCAGGCGCTGTGGCCGTGCACACCCTCGTCGTTCCTGCGGTCTATATGCGCGCTCACCAACTGCTCGGGTCGAATCCCAGGGTTGGACCCGATCGTCTCCTCCAGCGCGGCCCGTAACTGGGTCATGGTCTTGGTTGGTAGTTTCGTTTTCGGCACGATATAGCCATCCCGCCGATAGCACTGAATATCGGCTTTGCTCAACACTTCAGTCATCGTGTATTCCTCGTGCAATGATGATCAGTCCCTGGCGACCTCGCCCGCCGCTAAAACTGGGCGCAGTCTGGTTACCCGGCCTAGATAGGATACCTCATCACCGGTCAGTCTCACTTTTCGTTGCACCGGTCGCAGAGTATGACGAACACCATCTTCAAGGAATAGGACTTTGCTTTTGCCAGTTTTTGGTATAACGGCTACGAGCGCACTTCCCTGCTACCCAAAGCGTAGCACCAATCACTTGTAGCACCGATCAACTGAGGTAGACTCCGCCCTTCGCCCATCCTCGCAAGCGGCCATAAAGGGTCGTAAAGGTCTTGCTGGTTGCGGATAGCCGCTCGAGTCCCTGGCGTTTTTCAAACTAAGCAATAGACAACGAGATTCTCAGATATGACCCGCCTGACCGATCCTCTGACATTTAGCCACGGGCCCGCTATGAAGAACCGCTTCATGCTGGCGCCGCTTACCAACCAACAAAGCTATGAAGATGGCCGGATTTCACAAGAGGAGTTCCACTGGCTCACCATGCGTGCCCAAGGCGGTTTCGGGTTAACCATGACCTGCGCGTCACACGTGCAGGCAATAGGAAAAGGGTTTCCCGGCCAGCTGGGGATTTGGTCTGATGAGCACATTGCGGGATTGACGCGCCTGGTAGACGCGACCCATTCCCATCAAAGCATCGCGATCTCGCAACTGCATCATGCTGGCATGCGCTCACCGAAGGAGGTCATCGGCGACACCGCGGTGTGCCCATCGAATGATGAAAAAACCGGTGCGCGCGCACTGTCGCACTCAGAGGTAAAACAACTGATCGAAGACTTTATCTGGGCCGCGGTGCGAGCGGAACAATCCGGGTTTGACGGCGTGGAGTTGCATGGCGCCCACAGCTATATTCTGTGTCAATTTTTCAGTTCCGAAATCAATCGGCGTGATGATGAGTACGGAGGCGACCTTGAAAACCGCTCGCGCATACTGTTCGAGATTATCGACGGCGTTCGCAGCCGATGCGGTAAGGATTTCCTACTGGGAGTCAGGCTGTCCGCGGAACGATTCGGTATGAAGTTAAATGATTCGGTCCAGATCGCGCAGCGACTCATGAGCGAGGACAACATCGATTTTCTCGACATGTCATTGTGGGATGTCTTCAAGGAGCCCGAGGAAGCAGCGCACCAGGGGCGCACCCTGATGAGTTTCTTCACTGAACTTGATCGCCACAACACACGACTCGGCGTTGCCGGCAAGATCCGCACTCCGCGAGAAGCCGAAGCGACCCTCGCCGCGGGTGCCGACTGGATTATGCTCGGGCGTGCGGCAATGCTGCAGCATGATTTTCCAAACCGATACCAAGCGAACCCGTCGTTCAGGCCGGTCGGGATGCCGGTTACGCGAAAGTATCTCGAAGATGAAGGCATCTCCAAGAAGTTTCAAGGCTACATCGAGGGCAGATGGCCGGAGTTCTTCGCTGACTAGCGCTCCCATCAGGGCGGCGTGGCAGACTGTCAATTACGATAGTCGGGCTCCTGCCGATCAAGCATCCGCTTGAGTGCCGTAAAGTGCCTGTCCGCCAATCTTGGCAACTCCTCGTCAACCTGACGCCGCGTGTGGGCAACAACCTCATCTGGAATCACACGAAAGGGCCTGCCCGTTGATCTGGCCAGGACCTGGAACATCGCAGCACGTTCAAGATAGTAGAGGTCATTAAATGCCAGCGCCACCGAGGCGCCGGAGACCGCTACCCCATGATTGGCCATCATAAGAATTGAATGCTCGCCCATCGCAGCAGCAATACGGTCACCCTCGTCACAGTCCAGGGCCAGGCCGCCGTAGGAATTGTCGTACGCGATGCGGCCATTAAACAGTAGCGCATTCTGTTCCACCATTTCTAAGCGTGTATCATCAAGCAATGTCAATGCAGTTGTATAGGGCATGTGGGTGTGAAGCACTACGATAGCGTTAGGAAGATTGGCATGTATTCGACTGTGGATGAAGAATGCACTGTCTTCTATTTCGTTATCACCAGCCAGGACATTGCCGTTCTCGTCACATAACACCAACGACGATGCTGTAATTTCTGACCAGTGCCATCCGTAAGGATTAATGAGAAAACGTTTACCACGAATCACTCCATCATCGTCAGGCACAGCCATGGAAAAGTGATTGTCGACACCTTCAGATAAGCCAAAGCGATGTGCCCAACGCAGAGCCGCAGCAAGATCCACCCGCGCCTCGCCAAGATCAAACTGCGGGGCCGACGCCGACGCCAGTACAACCGATTCAGCCATGATTTAATCCTCGTTACCAAAAATACTACGTTCGGGTGACAATCATACCGCGCTTACATACCGCTAGCGACTCAAGCACTAAACTCATACCCGTAGCGCGACTTCACCGATTGCCAGAGCAAGAGAGACTCTGAGTCAAATGCTAGCGACGAATATCGTCCTCCAGAAACCAGCGCACGGTATCGGCAAAACTTTGGTCCGTTTTGAATCCCAGCCTTTGTCCATTGAGTGGCTTGCAATATGCCCGCCATCCTTTAACGATTTTCTCAATCACCGGATCTGAATCCCACGTGATCCGCTCTTCCGCCTCTGCGCCGAAAACCTCAGTCATCGCATCGATCATATCCCCAACCGAGTCGGTTCTACCCGGTAGGTTGATGTTGCGGTTCGTGCCGAAGGCGTTGCCCTCAACCTCTGCCGCATGGATCAGATTGTTAACGACCGTACGTGGCGCCGTGTGCCAAATTGGAAAATCACGTGACACCGGACAATTAGACGCCTCTCCCTGCATCGTGTCGCGAAAGATTGAAGACATAAACGATGAAGCGGCCGCGTTGGCCTTGCCGGGCCGGATCGAAACAGTCGGCAGACGTAGCCCGCGTCCGTCGAGGAGGTTGCGGCGAGTATAGTCGTTCAGTAAAAGCTCGCCGATCACTTTTTGTGTGCCGTATGAGGTCTGAGGATTCAACTCAATTCCATCCTCAATCGTTACCGGTTCTTCTCCGCCGTGTGCAGCCCACGACGATGCATAGACCAACACTGGGCAGTTACCTGCGAACCGCGCTCCCTCGAAGACATTCAGGGTGCCCTGTAAGTTCACGCGCATCCCAAGATCCAGGTCCGCCTCTGCTGCGCCGGATACTACTGCCGCCAAATGCCAAACCACGTCGGGCTTGTGACTGAAACTCTCGACCAGAAGTGCCGGGTCAGAAATGTCGCGGGCATGAACCGAAATGGGAAAGTTGGCATCTACCTCGGCCGGAGGCAACACATCGATCAATTCCATGGCTGAAATCGACTCTCCTAGAATCGTACCCCGTGCTGCCAGCGCATGTGCCAGTTTCTGACCAAGAAATCCGCCACCGCCGGTAATCAAAACTCTCATGCCGCTACCCTTGTTATCTTTGCGAAAGCAGAAAGGGTAATCACTCCTTCCATTGCGTGCAAGCGGCCCGAACTCTTGGCAATGTCTGTTTCACATAATTTCTGTTACTCGTATAAGCATCCGGGCAGGTTAGCCGCCAGCCAGCAGAAACAGAAAACTCGATAGAAACAGGATGATGAAGGTCCGGGGTTTTACAAGGGCCTTAACCAGCGCTATGGCCCCGCTCGTGTCACTATGGCGCTTCAGTTTCGAGGTAATTTAAGCAGTCATCGGCCAACGGGACAATGGGTTTGAAATCCCGATGCGCGATAAACTCCGCCCGCTGGTAACGACGAATATGATTAGACACGGCACAAAGGCTCAGATACACAATCGTACGTCCAAAAGGACTGATATTGGGGGGGCTGGCGTGGACTAGATTACTGTGGAACATCACTACCGAACCGGCCTTACCAACAGGTGCAGCAATACCCCCTTGCTCAGCTAAGCGGGTTACTGTTTCCCTATCCAGAGTCCATAGTGGATAAGATGTGGTCTTGATGTCATGCCCCGCGGGCAAAGTGCCTGCCTTATGGCTCTTTGGAATAAAAAGTAACGGGCCATTCGCTGCGGTAACATCATTTAGGTAGATCGCAACGTTCATGGCCCGAGGTTCGGGCATTTCGTCATCGCGATGCCAGGTGCCAAAATCCTGGTGCCACTGCCAGACCTCCCCGTCGAACGCCGCTTTCGCATTGACTTTATACTGATGCATGTAGACTTCTTCACCGAGTAGCTGGATTACAGGTTTGATCAGGCGTGGGTGGGCTCCGAGGAGACGAAACCCCTCGTTGTAGGTGTGCGCAGCGAACGCAGTGCGTGCAGCACCACTTTTCTCCCGAACAACCTCTGTTCGGTCCATGGCATAAACCTTGCTCGCCTCCCCTAGCAGCGTGGAAGATTCTGTACGGGAGAAACAATCTGGCAGAAAGAGAAATCCGTCTTCGTGAAACTGCTCTAACTGATTATTGTCAAGCATCATGATATGACTCCCGGCATTGGGTGGGGTTTAGACTTTTTAGAGTGCTGCTTAAGGAAATATTACGGTGTTTATACATTAGGAATCATAAGTTACCGTCAAGCAAAAGGTAATCGGGGTCGATAGCGCCATACGCTTGCCATCAGGCCCTCTAGTGCTCCTGCGAACAAGGTAAGAGGTTCGATTCGGCAGAAGGAACAGGTATTTTCTGGACAAAGTTAATCAGGATCAATCCCGTAAAGGCCAGCACTGACAGTGCTATAAATACAGGCTGATAGGTGCCAGTCGCATCGAAGACGAGTCCGGCAATGATCGGACTCATAGCGCCACCGAT